>CAYTFZ010000097.1:0-9439 GCA_964437215.1 uncultured Melioribacteraceae bacterium
CACGCGGTATAAAAAATTGCCGGAGTAGTAGGTTATTCAGGGGTTGTAGCCCGCTTAAGCTTTTGTTTAACTTGACAGGAAGGTGCCTCGAAATGCCAAACGTTTCATATACGTAACCGTTATAGCACATTTTAGAAGACCCAAAAGACGTTATGATGTCAAGGAATTAAGTTATTTTATTCGTAAATTTCACAAAAAAATAAATTTAGATGAATTCATTTATTAGTGATATTTCAAAGAAAGAATTTCCAATTTCTGAAAGAGTTTTTGGCAAAACACTTAGAATATCTATTTTAAATCTAATACAGGCAGATTACCCGCAATTTAACAAAGAAAGTTGTTTATCGCTTAGTGAGTTAAACAAGTATAGAGAAAAGTACATTTCAAACTTTTTAACAGGACAAATTGGTGAGCTTTCAGAACTTGAAAAAGCGGTGCTTGATTCAATTACAAATCAAACAACTCTGGCTGACAAGATAGATGGCGATGAATCAACCAAGTTATCATTTGGTCAAAGAATAGCTGATAAAGTAGCGAGTTTTGGAGGTAGCTGGACATTTATAATTTCATTCGGATTTTTCATTTTGATTTGGATTAGTTTAAATGTCTTTTGGCTTCTAAACAAAGGATTTGATCCTTATCCTTTTATACTATTGAATTTGCTTCTTTCTTGTTTAGCTGCATTACAGGCACCGGTTATTATGATGAGCCAAAATAGACAAGAGGAAAAGGATAGGGAAAGGGCTAAAAAGGATTATATGATTAATCTGAAATCGGAATTGGAAATTAGGACACTACATGAGAAGATAGACCATTTGATTATACATCAGCAACAGGAATTAATGGAATTCCAAAAAATCCAGATAGAAATGATGAGTGACATTTTAAGCCAGATAGCTATTAATAAAAAAGATAGGTAAGGCACATCATATTTATATATTTTGGTATTTTGGCAATTGATTTTCCGAATGGCTGAAAAAAGGCGATGAAATAAAACTAAACGGGAAATCAATATTTGAATTTAATGATGAAAAAATAATAAGACTTACAGATATTAGTTGATTAATAATTAAAAGGCGGCTTATAAACAATTAGCTGTAATACAGAAAAATAAAAATTATTTATCTGGAACCACATTAGATATGATTAAAATAGAAAAAATCAGTAATAACAAGAAACAGTTCCTCGACTTACTGCTGCTGGCGGACGAGTCGGAGATTATGATTGACAAGTATCTGCCGGGCGGGGATTTGTTTGCCTTATATGATGATGATTTGAAAAGTGTTTGCGTTGTAGCTCCGGTAAACAGCGAAACCTGCGAGTTAAAAAACATAGCAACTTACCAGGAATATCAAGGCAAAGGTTACGGAAGAGCATTGATAAAGTTCATTTCCGATTATTACAAAAACGATTATAATACAATGCTTGTAGGTACAGGCGAAACACCGGGAATCCTCTCGTTTTACGAAAGCTGCGGATTTGAAAAGTCACACCGGATAAAGAATTTTTTCACAGATAATTACAACCACCCTATGTTCGATGGCGGCATACAGCTTGTTGATATGATTTATCTTAAAAAGAATTTACAGGAACAGCAAAAATGAAAAACAGGGAAAATATAAATGGAATTAAATAATAAGCGGTTCTGTTTTAATTTTGATTTGATTAAGTTTGGCAATAAAAAAAGACTAATAATTACCTGCTTATAAGAAAAAAATCAATAAGGAGAAGAGATGATATATTCGGTTGTTACAATGATTATCAAACCAGGGGAAATGGAAAAGTTTATTGAAGAATGCAAAAAGATACGTCCCTTAGTTTTATCTGAAAAAGGCTGTTTGATGTATGACTATACCAGAGAAATTCAATTTGATGACGATCAGGAGAAAATCAACAGTAACCGGATTACTCTGTATGAGAAATGGGAATCGAAAGAAGCATTGGAAAAACATAACAATATGAAGTATATGTATGATTTTGTTCAAAAAGTAAAATCTATGAGAGAAAGCGTTACGGTAAGAATCGGAGAGGAAGTATTTATTTGATGATAAAAGCCGCGTCATTAATTTTTGATAGAGATATTTCAATAAAAATTTTTGTTGGCAGATGAATAATAACAAACCAAAAAACGTAAAAATTTGCTTAGCACAAAAATCAGTAACTTTTTTTAAAACACAGGATGATTTTAGAAAATGGCTGGAAAGTCACCACGAAAAAGAGACAGAACTGATTGTAGGGTTTTATAAAACGGATAGCGGAAAACCTTCAATGAATTGGCCGCAATCAGTTGACCAGGCACTTTGTTTTGGCTGGATAGACGGGATTAGAAGATCAATTGACAAGGAGAGTTACTGCATACGTTTTACTCCGCGCAGAAGCACAAGCAACTGGAGCGCAGTGAATATTAAAAAAGTTGAAGAACTTTCAAGAGCCGGACTTATGAAACCTGCCGGACTAAAAGTCTTTAGTTTAAGGAAAGAGAATAAATCTTACGAAAATGATGCATTATTTTTCGATTCGAACTATGAGATACAATTTAAAGAGAACAAAAAAGCGTGGGACTTTTTTTCTAATCAAGCTCCTTCTTATAAAAAAGCAATTATGCGCTGGATAATGAGTGCTATGCAAGAAAAAACCAGACAATTGCGATTAGAAAAAACAATAAAAGCATGCGAACAGCAAAAGCGGGTTACATAGCAAAATAACACGATAGTTGCATACAAGAAGAATAAAAAAATAAAACTTTGGGAATTTATTTTTATATATCTATATTTGATGCCTATATAAATCTTAACATATCTTTTATGTTAAATCTAAAATAGTCATTAGAACAGATAATATCTTTTTTTGGTTTTATTATTGATTATTTTGGGTTAAAATCAAGGTTTTAAAAATTGTGCATTTTGTATAAAGCAGATTAAATTTTAAATCATTCATTAATTGAATTCTTAGGGAATAAAATGAAAATGATAAGAATAATTTATTCATTTCTTATATTATTCACAGCAGCAATTAATTCTCAAAATATCAATATAAGCGGAAATGTTTCTACTCCCGATTCTGCAGTAAAAAATGCAATGATAACTTTTACTGATGCTGATGATGCATCAAAAAGCTATGCGGCATTAACCGATAATATGGGCAATTATAATATTGGGCTTGTCACCGGCATAGGCGAAAATAAATTTGGAATTCCTGAAGATTTTCAACTCGGGCAGAATTACCCGAATCCGTTTGCAGATGAAACTGTTATTAATTACAACCTGAATAAGCAAGCTGAAGTAAGCGTAACAATTTACGACATCTTGGGAAGAGAAGTTAAAAAGTTCAGAATTGGCGAACAAAACGCCGGTATTCACGGAGTTATTTGGGATGGAAAGAATAATTTCGGTCAGATGGTTACGGCGGGAATATATTTTTACAGACTGCAAAGCGGTGCGAAAACTCAGGTTAACAAAATGGTGTTTACACGCGGCTTAGGAACTGGAAAAGTTTTGGCAATAAACAATAGTTTGATTTCATCAAATTCGCTTCAAACTGTCGGACTTGAAAAAAGTGATGCATCTGACGATGTAAAAACATATAATTGCCGGATAGAGAATACAGATAATACTGCCCCGAAAATATTAGTAAAAGAGATAAATGGAATTAAAATCAGCAGAGATACAACAATAAATTTTGAGGTAACAAAAGATTTTGTGTTTCCCCGTTTAGCAGGAATGAACATAGGTGAGCAGAAATACGATAATAAAAGTTATCAGCAAAGTTTAGCAAAACTCGATTTGATTATTTTGGGTTTTTATAAAAATTGGCGGGGCTCGGCCGCAGCAATCCGGACGGCCGTACAAGAAATTAAAACGTTAAATCCTAAGCTGCTGATTGGCCAATATACCGTACTGAATGAAGCAAAAGATTATCAAAATGACGCTACTGATGATATACGGAAAAAAATTACCGATGAAGGATGGTGGCTGCTGAATGCTGCCGGTGAAAAAACTCAATGGACAGAGGTATATAATAATTGGGAAGTAAACTTTACATCTTATGCAAAACCGGATTCTGAAGGTGACCGCTATTCGGAGTGGATTGCCAAACGCAATTATGAAGTTCTTTTTGAGCCGGTTCCGGAGTTTGATATCTGGTATTTCGATAATGTATTTCATAAACAGCGGGTTATTGCAGATTTTAACAGCGACGGGATAGATGAGGATACCAGTGATACAAATATCCAAAAAATCTATCGCCAGGGTATGGCAGTTGAATGGGAAACTGCGCGTAATTTGCGTTCCGGAATTCTTTGTATGGGAAATGTGAATGATCTTTCATCAGCAGAATATGCCGAAAAATTAGACGGTGCATTTCTGGAAGCTTTAATCGGGAAAAGCTGGTCAGTTGAATCAAGAAGTAATGGCTGGACTGATATGATGAGTCGCTATCGCGCAACAATCCGTGATGTTATTGACCCCGGAATGGTTATCTTTAATGTGCACGGAGCATCGGACGACTATGCTCTGCTTCGCTACAGTCTGGGTTCGTGCTTGCTTGAAAACGGTTACTTTTGTTATACTGATATTGTGGAAGGCTACGATACTGTTGCCTGGTTTGATGAATATGATATTCAGCTTGGTGCTGCAATTGATACTCCTCCAACCACTTCTTGGCGTAACGGACTATATTGCCGTCATTTTCAAAATGGTATGGTCATCGTAAACCCCAAAGGAAATCCAGTCCAGACAGTTACAATCGAACCAGGTTACCGAAGATTTCAAGGTACTCAAGATCCAATAGTAAATAATGGAACGGCAGTAACTACTTTAACTTTAAATGAACGGGATGGAATTATTCTGATAAAGGAATAGCTCATTTTAGCAGATATGCTTTTATTTTATCTCTGATAATTGATTCGGGATTAATACTTTTTAATTTTCATCTTATTTTCATCTTGCCGGAATAATTTTCTTTCAGACAATATTAAAAACATTAATGAGAGGAAAAATGAAAACTGGCAAAATTATTTTAGCAATAGTTTTTTTGTGCGGGGTTTTATTTGCACAAAACGGCATAATTAAAGGAAAAATTATTGATGCAAAAACAAAGCATCCATTAATCGGGGCAAATGTGATGCTTTATGGAACGGATTTAGGCGCAGCTTCGGATATAAATGGTTTTTACGAAATAAAAAATGTGCCGGAGGATGTTTATAAATTAGAAATAAAATATCTTGGTTACAATACGCATATTGAACCGGATATAAGAGTAACACGCGGTAAAATATTTTATGTTAAGGATATTGAACTGACCGAATCGATGATAGTTGGCGATGAGGTTACAATTACTTCAGGCTATTTCAACGATTCTAAAAATTTGCCCGTATCAAACTACACATACTCAAAAGATGAAATTGTAAGAGCTCCCGGTTCTGCAGGCGATATTTTTAAAGCGGTTGAATCACTTCCGGGAGTATCTACCAGCGGAGGCGAGTTTTCTGCCTTTTCCGTTAGAGGAGGCGCTCCGACAGATAATATTATTCTTATTGATAACATCCCGTTTGCAAATATTTCGCACTTTGTTGAAGCTGGCGGAAATGAAGAAGTGCAGGGCGGACGATTTTCAATTTTTACCACCGGACTGATTGAAAAAGCTGTTTTTCAGGGCGGCGGATTTTCTTCGAAATATGGCGGAAGGAAAGCGTCTTTTCTTGATCTTTCTATAAAGGAAGGAAATAAAGAAAGCTTTACTTTAAATGGAACTTATGACCTGCTTGGCTGGGAAGCTAATTATGACGGTCCTGCTTATCTTTTAAATAATACGAGTCTGGTGATATCTGCCCGCGGACAGGATTTTAAAAAAGTCCTCGAAATTATGGGCGAAGTCGGTCATGGCCATCCTGCATTTCAGGATTATGTAATGAAACTGACTTCCGATATTGATGAAAACAACAAGATTTCGATACTTGGAATTTATTCTACCGAAAAGTACATCAGGGATTTATATCATCTTTATAAAGCTGATAATTTTGATGACCGCTCGATGGGATTAGATAAGGAAGACAAGTTGCTTATCGGCTTGAATTGGCGGCATTTAGCCGGAAAATCCGGATATCTGAACTCAAGTATTTACTGGGGAAAAGTTAAAACAAATCAGGAAAAAGGGCGTGCTTATCCGGATCCTGTAAACGGAATTTATCCTGCGAAGGAAGAAATTATTGTAAGAAATCCGATTGGAGTATATAAATCGGACGAGTTTCAATATGGAATAAAGGAAGAATTTCTGCATACAATCAATAAATCAATCACTTTAAATATAGGATTTCAGTATCAGCAGATTAAAAAAACTTCTTCAATCAATATGAACGGAAAAGATACGTTGTTTATTTTCCAGTCGGATGAAATGTTTCCGGGAGGCGATAAGTTTTTAATTATCGATCCTTTTGAAATAAACAATTCTTTCGGAAAAACACGAACTGAATTTGCCGGATACACAGATTTATCATTAGATATAACTGAAAAATTTAACTTAAATACGGGTATCCGGTATGAATATGATAACCTCAGCAAAGAGAATTATTTTTCACCAAGAATAAGCGGATCATATAAACTCGATCCGCTGACATCAGTGAATTTTGCGGCTGGAATTTATTATCAATTGCCAGAAATGCTTATTCTTGCTTCGAACAGTAGAAATTCCAATGTTAAAAGCGAAAAAGCAACACATTATATTTTAGGCATTACTCGATATTTAAGTGATGACATCAAATTTACAGCAGAAGGTTATTATAAAAATCTGGAAAATCTTATTGTAAAGCCAAACAGCAACAACTCATTTGCCGAAAATTCCGGAAAAGGTTATGCTTATGGAATTGATTTGAGCATTATTAAAAAGTTTGTAAACAATATTTACGGGCAGATGAACTATTCCTATGGAGTTGCAAAAATTAAAAATAAATCATCGGAGCCGTATTTTAACAACGATTTCAACCAGCCGCATATTTTCAATATTCTTGTTGGATATCAGTTTAACGACAGCTGGTCTGTTTCGGCAAAATGGAAATATGCAACCGGAAGACCGAGAGATGAATTTATTATTTATGGAAACGTTCTGAACAATCAAAACAGATTGAGATATTCTAAAGAGATAACAGGCAATAATAATTTAAGATACAACGATTATCACAGCCTTAATTTACGCGTGGATTACAGAAAGCAATTTTCGAAATATTTCGCTTTAATTGCCTATATAGATATTCTTAACCTGTATGATAGAGAAAATCAAATGGAAGACAGATTTATTGAAACAACCGGAGTTAATGAGTTCGGAAGTGTAAGTATGATTCCTACTTTCGGACTTAAATTTGAAATATAACCGGAATGAGCAGCGGAATAACCGATCCTTAGTTTCGCTGCTTGTTTTTTTTTGAAAATATCACTTTTTAATAAATTAAAAAAAATGTAATTTTGGTTCACAATGAGAATACTGATTATTGAAGACGAAAGAAAAATTGCCGAAACAATTTCGGACAAACTGAAAAAAGAAGGCTTTGCTGTTGATATAGCTGATAACGGTCTGAGCGGCGAAGAATATGCTGTAATAAATAATTATGATGTTATTATTCTTGATATAATGCTTCCAAAACAGGATGGCTGGACAACCTGCCGGAAAATACGCGAAAATAAAATAACCGTTCCAATACTTATGCTTACCGCGCTTGATGAAGTTTCGGATAAAATAAACGGGCTGAACGGGGGCGCTGATGATTATCTTTCAAAACCGTTTCACCTGGGAGAACTTGTAGCAAGAATAAGATCTCTGATACGGAGAAATTCAATAATAAAATCTTCACGTATTGAAATGTATGGATTGGTTCTTGATCTTAATCAGCACAAAGTATTCAGAAACGGGCAGGAACGGATTCTCACTTCAAAAGAATTTGCCCTGCTTGAATTGTTTATGGTAAATGCCGAAAAGATACTCGACCGCAGTTTTATTTCGGAACATATATGGGATATGAATTTTGATCCAAAAAGCAATGTTATTGATGCTTATGTTAAATTTTTAAGGCAAAAGATTGATAAGGATTTTGAGACACCTCTTATCCACACAGTGCGCGGCGCCGGTTATATTTTTTCGGAAAAGGGGCGTTAAAAATGCTGAAAATAAGAACAAAATTGATTTTAACTTCGGCAGTGCCTTATTCAATTCTGATAATCATTTTAATTGCGTTTTATTCCTACGATACATTCAGACTGCTCGAAAAGATTTACAAAGAGCGGCTTGCTTTATATAAAAAGGATACTGTTCCTTCATTTATTGAATTGATAAATTCAAAAAGTCCGGAAGAACTTTCTTTAATTAAAAGCGAGACTGATTACGGAGGTGAAAAAATCGTATTTCAGATATTTGATAAAAACTTTTTACCGCTTCTAAATAATAATAATGTTCTTGATGTTTCCCAAATTAAGAATGAGATAATGAGTAAATCCTACAATTATATTTTTGAACATAATCATAATCATTATTACGGCGAAGTGCAGATATTGAAAACAAAAAAGGGAAACTTTGTTTTTGTTGCAGCCATTGAAGCCGCAGAATTGAAATCGGCATCAATGAAAAGAAGAATACATTTTATTTTTGCAATACCGCTGATTATCGGTTTATTAATAATTCATTCGTTTTATCACAGCCGTATTGCATTTAAACCAGTGAAAAATATGATAAAAGAATTAAAAGAAATAACTTCAACAAATCTTCACAGGAGACTTCCCCTCTCAAAACCGGAGGACGAAATACGTGAATTGGGAAAAACTTTGAATGATATGATTTGCAGACTTGAAGAATCGTTCGAAAACCAGAAACGGTTTATTGCGAATGCCTCGCACGAAATAAAAACACCGCTTACAATTATCCGTTCGCAGCTCGAGATGCTTCAGGAAAAAATAAATACGGAAAATGCCAGCTGTATTCCCGAAATTCTTAAAGAAGTGGACAGACTAGCAAATCTCACAAAATCGCTGTTAACTCTTGCCCGTATTGATTCTGATAAAGATATTTTAAAAGTTGAAAATTTAAGGCTGGATGAGCTTGTAATTGAATCGGTGCAAGTTTGCTCTAAGTTTGCAGCTGCAAAAAACATAAAGTTAAATTTGAATATTGACGACATAATTGAAATAAACGGAGACGAAGAAAAACTTAAATGTGTTTTTGTTAATTTAATTGATAATGCCGTGAAGTATTCAAACGAAAACAGCGAAGTGAAAATTTTGCTTAAAAAGGATTCAAAAAACAATGCCGTGTTTGCAGTTCAGGATAGCGGACTTGGAATAAGCGGAAATGATAAACCGCATATATTTAAAAGGTTTTACCGTTCGGATGAAACACGGGCTAATGTTCCCGGCAGCGGACTCGGCTTGGCAATTGTTTCCGAAATTATAAAGCTGTACAA
>CAYTFZ010000098.1:0-9407 GCA_964437215.1 uncultured Melioribacteraceae bacterium
AACTTAGATTTATAGCAATTAATTGCTATAAATCCATTTAAAGAGAATACTTTGTTGCTATAAATCCTAAAATTCATCGGTCATTCAGCAATAAGTTATTAAAAATTAATTTCAAGCATAAATTAAAAAATTAAAATGAAAGATGTATAAAAAATTATTCCTTGAGCTTTTTAAAGTTTGTATTTAACGCCAAAGATTTCATCTGACTTATTGCAGTCTGGTTGAGCTTCACTAATCTTTCGGATTGCGGCAAACCCATTTTAATAAATTCCGCATTTAAGCTTTCCAAGTTTGCTAAAACCAATAGCTGCTCAATAGCGGCAAAATCTCTGATATTGCCATCTGAATCGGGATTTTCATCCCGCCATTGTTTAGCAGTTTTCCCGAATAGCGATACATTTAAAACGTCAGCTTCATTTGCATAAATTTCACTAACTTGCTCCTTGTTCAAATTTTTAGGAATTATATTTTCTTTGATAGCATCTGTATGTATCCGGTAATTAATTTTAGCTAAT
Source organism: uncultured Melioribacteraceae bacterium (assembly GCA_964437215.1). Taxonomy (GTDB): domain Bacteria; phylum Bacteroidota; class Ignavibacteria; order Ignavibacteriales; family Melioribacteraceae; genus JAAYAN01. The sequence goes on from CAYTFZ010000098.1 coordinate 516, forward strand.
GTTCGGTTCAGATTCCAATTGAGCTTCAATCGGTTGTTTTCTTCATCTTTAAGTCTTTGGAATTCTTTTACCAAATAAAACTTAAACTCAGAGCTTAGCCAAGATGCAAACTCAAATGCAATATCTTTATGTGCATATGTACCGCCATATCTGCCTGTTTTAGAAATAATTCCAATTGCATTGGTTGATTCTATCCAACGTTTAGGGGTAAGAGAAAAACTATTGGAGCCTGCCATATTTTTAATCCCATCGAATTCGATGGAATTAAAATCCGGATTGTTGAAAATCTCCCATAAACCAATGAACTCGATAGAGCTCCTGTTTCGCATCCAGTTTTGAAGGATATAATCGCTTCTTTCTAGATCCCGGTATCGAGCAATATCAGTTAGGGAAATGAAATCCTTGTCGTTAGAGGTAAACAAGGTTACCTCTGTACCTTTAACTTCTATCTTTTTACTTTTCACCATATTCATTTACCAATTATTACTTATAGCAAATGCATTTTTTTTATTAAAAGAATAATTTAAATTTTTCTAAAAATACAAATAATAAGATATATCCGGAAATTAAAATTATTCTTTCCCGGCCAGTTGTCCGCAGGCGGCGGCAATATCGCTGCCCTGAGTGTTTCGTAAAATTACTGTTATGTTATGTTTGCTTAGCTCTTCGGCAAATTTTCCAATTTTGTTAAGGGGGGTCGGTTCAAGTCCGGCAGAAATTCCATCGGGCGCCATATGGGCAATGCTGTTAAAGGGGATTAGGTTTATTTTTGAAGGGATTTTCCGGCATAGTTTTACAAGCGCATCAATATCTTCGGGACGGTCGTTTATTCCTTTAAGCATTGTATATTCGTAAGTTATGCGGGTTTTGGTTTTATCTGTGTAGTATTTTATCGCATCAATATTTTCGGCAAGAGAATATTTTTTGTTAATCGGCATAATTTTGCTGCGGATATCTTCGAAACAGCTGTGAAGCGATAATGCAAGCTTTATGCGAAGTCCTCTTTCGGCAAGCTCTTTTATTCTGTGCGGTATTCCCGAAGTTGATAATGTTATTTTCCGGCGGCTAAGACCAATGTTATATTCGTGGGTAAAAATTTCGAGCGATTTAACCGAATTATCGAAATTAATCAGCGGTTCTCCCATTCCCATATAAACAATATTGGTGATGCCGTTTTCGCCGCAATTTTTAGCGGCAAGAATATACTGATCAACTATTTCGGCAGCGGTTAAATTTCTAATAAATCCCATCAGTCCGGTTGCGCAGAATTTGCAATCGAGAGGACAGCCTGCCTGTGTGGAAATGCATAGTGTATTTCTGTTTTTATCGGGGATTAAAACACTTTCTATTTTACGGTTATCTTTTGTTGCAAATAAAAACTTTTTTGTTCCGGAATTTGAAGAACTTTGAACAGCCTCTAATTTTAATGAAATCAATTCGCATTCTTCAGCAAGTCTGTTTCTAAGCGGTTTCGAAAAATTCAACATCTCCGAAAAATCGGATGCAAGATTGTTATACATCCAATTAAAAAGCTGTTTCGAGCGGAACGCTGGTTCGCCCCAGCCGGCAAAAAGTTCTTCAAGCTCTTTGGGAGATAAATTCTTCAGTTCATATTTTTTAAAATCTGAATTCATAAGGCTCAAATATAATAAAGCCGGAGTTATTTTATCAGTTAAAATTGAGAGGACTTTTATATAATATAAGCGGACAGCAGTTATTCAAATATGTATTATATTGGCAATAAACTTTTAAATATTTTTGCATGATAGAAAAAGAAGTAAATCCTGTGTTTGTAAAAGCCGTCGGCAATTCAAAAATTTATCTGAAATACTCAGACGGAATGGAAGGCGAGCTTCAGCTTTCGTATCTTAAAGAAAAACCCGGGTACGAAATTCTGAAAGATTCATCGGCTTTCGGCAATGTTTTTATTGATGAAATAAGCAAAGATATTTGCTGGAATAAGAATATTTCAATCTGTAAAAATGCAGTTTACAAGCAGCTCGAGCTGATAAATATGATGAAACGATTGGGAATTGAATTGGAGAAAGAGTAAGTTAGAGTAAGAGTAAGAGTAAGAGTAAGAGTAAGAAGTAAGAAGTAAGAGTAAGGGTAAGAGTATTAATGAGATTAAGATTAATAAAAAAAATGATATTGGTAATCCTGTTTTTTACGGGAGCCGGGTTTGCCCAGACGGATTGGCAGCGGTGGGAGAAAAAAGAAGTATCCTACGAAAAGGAAGCTTTGCAGGATTCGCTGGTATTTGATGATTCATCTGTAAAAGCTTTTTTGTTTTCAACGCTTAAAAACGGCTACGCGTTTTTCATATCCAATCACGACGGGGATAATTGTCCCTTCGCTCCTACTTGTTCTCATTTTTATGTTGATGCTGTAAAAAAGACAAATATTATTCAAGGCACACTGATGTTTGCCGACAGGTTTACTAGGGATTCGAATTTATTCAAAACTTTGGAACAGTATGGAATTTCCGTTTCCGGGAAGTTGGAAGATCCTGTAATAAAATATACATTGCAGCAGGATTCGGTGAATGTTTATTTTAAAAGCCGGCAAGAAGATAAATGAAAATACAAAAGTTTTTTCTTGCTCATAATCTTTATCCTAATCTTACTCTGTTTGAAAAAATAAATTGGGGTAAAATTGGTAATGCTTTGTTTTCTTGTTCTTTTGTCTTGACACAAAAGAACCAAAAAGTCAAGACTGCTGAAAAATTATCTAAAGTCTTCACTCGAAAAGCTAAAAGAAAAGAACTCTCCCGCTTTTTGAAATATTTAAAAGGAAGCGGGCTCAAACAAATTTTCTTTTCCCTTCGGGACGCTTTTCTCATTCGACTTTTTAACGATAATTTTTCAAATGTCCTTTTAAAGGCAAAAAGATTGATGTTAAAATGGTTTAATAAAAATCTTGCTCATAATCTTTATCCTAATCTTACTCTGTTTGAAAAATCGCTTACTGGAAAAATTGTTTTTTCTTACCTCTTACTTCTTACTTCTTACTCTTTCCTGTTTTCCCAGCAAACCGATTTATTTTCTTACGATAACCGGATGAAATTCGGGAATTATCTTTACGAAACGAAAGATTATCTACGTGCAGTTGATGAATACCGCGCCTGTCTGAAAATTAATCAAAGCGATACTCTTCAATTTAAAATAGGCGAAGCTTTTTTTGAAATGGGACAATATAATTTTGCATCAGAAGAATTTTATAAGTTATTCAATTCAAACGAATTCGGTTATATTTCTAAAATCAGCTTTTTAAAAACTCAATTTGCCGCAGAAAAATATGATTCGCTGCAGATATTTCAATTCCCTGATGAAGAGCAGGAAGTTTTAAATTACCAGCTTAAATTTATTAACCTGAGTCTGATGATTACGGAAGAAAACCTCCCGGGTTACGAAAAATATTTTCAGCCTTTCAGCGACCGCGAAAAAAGTGCGCTGCGGGATTTTTACGAAGAAAAAAAATTGCTGCCGTATAAATCGCCGCTTAAAGCTGCTGTATTTTCTGCAATTATTCCCGGAGCCGGCAAAATTTACACAGGCAATTACGGTGACGGAATTACAGCTTTTTTAGCGACAGGTTTATTTGCATTTCTGGCTTACGATAATTTCAAAGCAGAACATAATTTCAGAGCTTGGCTGTTTACAGGGCTTGGAGCATTTTTTTACTGCGGAAATGTTTACGGATCGGCTGCATCGGCGCAGATACATAATGCTAAAGTAAAAAATGAATTCGAAGCAGGATTTAAGCTCTTCCTGAAAAATGAAAATTATTTCATCCCTTTTATCCGGTTTTAATTATGATAAACAGAATTAGCATTTTAATAATTATTCTATTTCTAAAGGCTGTTTTATCAGCACAAAATAATTTGGAAATGCAGAAAGAATATGCTGAAAGTCTTTTTGCCGGCGAGAAATATTTTGATGCGGTAACCGAGTATAAAAGACTTATGTTTTTTGACGAAAACAAAATATACTCCGCTGAAGCCGGTTTGAAAATTGCATACTGTTATAAATCCGGCGGAAAATTTGATGATGCGATTGCAGTGCTTTCTAAAATGAAAGAAAACCAGCAGATTAATAAAACGGATATTGAAATTGAAATTATACGGTTAAATATTTTACGAGGTACTTATTTCAGAGCAATTGGGCTTATTGAAAAACTTGAAAGGGAAGTCCCCGAAAAACAAAGCGAACTTAATTATTGGAAAGGCTGGAGTTATATGGTTGCTGATGAGTGGCAGAAAGCTGCGGATGCATTCGGCAATTCAAGAGAAAAAGGAACTGAAATTTTAAAAAACTTATGTATTTCTGTATCCGAAGAAAAATATTCTTTGTCATTTGCCCGAACAATTTCTTATATTTTGCCCGGAGCCGGACATTTTTATACCGGATATTTTATTGAAGGAATAATTTCGCTTGGCTGGAATGTTTTGTGGGGATATAACGTGGTAAATGCAATAAAAGCGGATAGAATATTTGATGCAGTGATGGTTGGAAATTTTTTATGGCTGAGGTTTTATACCGGCGGTTCGCAGGAAGCTGTTAAACTTGCCGAAATAGAAAACAGAAAAATAATTAACGCAGCATATAAATATTTATCGATACAATTTGAAGGTAAACAGCCGTGAAAATAACAGAAGAGGAAATCCGAAAAATCACACAAAAAACAATTGAATCGCTTGGAAAGAGTGCGCCTTTGGAGAAAGTGGAAAGAGAAGTTGTAAGCTTGATAAAGGAAATTGAAACGTCCGAAAACCCGGCAGGCTCTTCCGAAATTACTTCCGGAAAAATAATTCTTACTTCTTTCGGTATTAATCATCCGGGAATAGTTGCTTCAATTACTAAATCTTTTAGCGATAACCTTTGTGATATTCTTGATATAAGTCAGAAAATATTAGGTGATTTTTACACAATGATAATGATAGTAGACATTACAAAATCCTTAAAAGATTTAAGAAGCATTCAAGAAGAAATGAATAAAATTTCGGAAGAATTAAAAATTAAAATATATCTTCAGCACGAGGATGTTTTTAGATATATGCACAGGATATAATATGTCGTACGAATTTGATGAAATACTTGAAACAATAAGAATGACTGAACTGGAGAATTTTGATATCCGTACTGTAACACTTGGAATTAATTTGCGCGATTGTGTCGGCAGCGATATTAAAACCACAAAAAATAAAGTGTACGAAAAAATATTAAAGTACGGCAGACATCACGTTAAATATGCTTCCGAAGTTGAAAAAACTTATGGGATATCGATTGCAAACAAGCGCATTGCCGTAACTCCCGTTTCAATTCCTTTTGATTGTTTCGGCAGCGATGAATTGATTGAACTTGCCATAACTTTAGATAAAGCAGCCGGTGAAATCGGAATTGACTATATAGCAGGGTATTCCGCACTGGTTCAAAAAGGATTTACAGCCGGCGAACTGAAACTTATAAAATCAATCCCCGAAGTTATGAAAGCAACAAAAAGAGTTTGTTCAAGCGTAAATGTAGCCTCTACAAAAGCAGGCATAAATATCGACGCTGTAAATCTGATGTCGGAAATAATAAAAAAAACTGCCGAAGTTACAAAAGATGATAATTCGGTGGGATGCGCAAAATTGGTTACATATTGCAATATTCCTGAGGATAATCCTTTTGTTGCGGGCGCTTTTCACGGAGTAAGCGAACCGGAAGTTACATTAAATGTCGGCATAAGCGGACCCGGAGTAGTTCTCGATGCAGTTAAAGAAGCCGGAAATGTCGACTTACAAAAACTTGCTGAAGTTATAAAACGCACAGTTTTTAAAACCACGCGGGCAGGGGAATTAATCGGCAGAAAAGTCGCGGAAAAACATGGCATTCCTTTCGGGATTGTAGATATTTCGTTAGCCCCTACTCCGGCGCAGGGCGACAGCATTGCAGATGTTTTAAAAGCTATGGGCGTTGAAGATGTTGGCGCTCCCGGAACTACTGCTGCTTTGGCGATGTTGAACGATGCAGTTAAAAAAGCTGGACTTATGGCAAGTTCATCAGTAGGAGGTATGAGCGGTGCATTTATTCCGGTTAGCGAAGACCAGGGAATGATAAGCGCTGTAAAATCAGGAAATCTTACCATCGAAAAACTGGAAGCAATGACTTCAGTATGCTCTGTAGGACTTGATATGATAGCCGTTGCAGGAGACACTTCTGCATCGACGATTGCCGGCATCATTGCAGACGAATGCGCTATAGGAATAATAAATGACAAAACAACAGCTGTCAGGATTATTCCGGTTGAAGGTAAAATTGTAGGAGACTCGGTAGATTTCGGAGGTTTGCTGGGAGAAGCTCCGGTTATGAAAGTCAGCAGACTTAAGAGTGATAATTTTGTAAACAGGGGCGGAAGAATTCCGGCGCCTATGAGAAGTTTAACAAACTAAAAGGAGAATGTATGAAGAATAAAAAGTTACTTATAGGATGCGGCGGTGTTGCTTTAGTTGCAATAATTATTGGGGTGATTCTGTTTTTCTGGGGTCAGAAAACATATAACAATCTTGTTGTTTTGGATGAAGGAATAAAAAGCGCCTGGAGCCAGGTTGAAAACCAGTATCAAAGAAGATACGACTTGATTCCGAATCTTGTTAATACAGTAAAAGGTGTGGCTAATTTCGAAAAGGAAACTTACATTGCTGTTGCCGAAGCAAGGGCAAAAGTAGGACAAATAAATATAACTCCCGAGCTTATGAACGATCCCGCCGCATTCCAGCAGTTTCAGTTAGCGCAGGATAATTTAAGCGGCGCTCTTTCGCGTTTGCTTGTTGCAGTTGAAAATTATCCCGAATTGAAAGCAAACGAGAATTTTCTGCAATTACAAGCTCAGCTGGAAGGAACGGAGAACAGAATTTCCGTAGAACGGAAAAAATTTAACGAGACAGTTCAGGGTTATAATACCACAATACGCCAATTCCCCGGAAATATTATTGCAGGATTCTTCGGCTTTGTTCAGAAAGAATATTTCAAGGCAATGGCCGGTGCAGAAAATGCTCCTAAAGTTGAATTTTAAGGAAGATAATGAAAAACAAAATTAAATTTTATTTATCTGTTTTATCGCTGTTGTTTTGTATTACTTATGCTCAGCCGAAAATCCCGGATTTGAACAGTACCGGTAATTTTGCAAACGATTTTACCGGTACTATATCGCAAAATAACCTGAGCGAAATTGAGCAGTCCTTAAGAAAATTCAATGCAGAAACATCTACGCAGATTGTTTTTCTTATGATAAATACGACTGAAGACTATCCGATTGAAATGTTAAGTTACGATATTGCAGCCGCCAATAAAATAGGCGGAAAAGAAAACAACAACGGCATTCTTTTTCTTGTTGCAAAAAATGACCGCAATATGCGTATTGAAGTCGGTTACGGACTTGAAGGAGCGCTGCCCGATGCAACTTGCAATTCGATAATACGAAATGAAGTTGCGCCGCATTTTAAAAATGAGGATTACAATGCGGGAGTTATTGCCGGACTTAATGCTATAATGGCTGCAACCCGGGGCGAATATAAAGCCAAAGATACTGAAAAGAAAAATGGGGGTAGCCTTAAATTTTGGATAATTCTTATAATTCTGCTACTGTTTTTTATTATGCCTAAACTTGGCGGGAGAAGAAGAATTGGCAGCGGTATATCTTATTATGGCGGAGGACTTGGAGGTTTGGGAGGAGGCTTTGGCGGTTTCGGCGGAAGCAGAGGCGGCAGTTCTTTCGGAGGAGGAGGATTCGGCGGATTCAGCGGCGGAGGCGGTTCTTTCGGAGGGGGAGGTTCGTCGGGAAGCTGGTAAAAATTGCACTGATTTAAATAATGCCCGGTTTTCCCGGGCATTTTTATTTCTAAATATCAAAACACTTAATTAAAGGATAAAGTTTTTAAACTCAAAACTAAGATTGTTAAATTTATTAGTGGCATTTAAATAATCGTACCTTACGTTAGAGTTTGTATATTCAATTGAAAAATGGTCAAAAATATACTTTAATGATTTATCGTCAGTCTCGGCGGATAAATATTTAAAAGCGCCATTAAGTGAAATTGTGAATCCGTCGGTTTTTATATAGTCGTAACCTCTGCCATTAAAAGAGCCGAAGTAGAGATTAACTGTCTCGAAAAAGTTAAGTATGTGCCCTTTGTGAACAACAACTTTCGAATCAGGGTTTAATCCAAAAAGATGCTTGCCAATATTTATATCGCCATTCAAATTCTGGTATTCCGATTTTCCGTTATTCGTTTCTTTAATAAGAATATCTTCAGCCTCAGCCGTAAAAGAATAGGATAACAAGTTTATTTTTTCTTCTTTCACATATGTCTCGCATCCTAATTCAACTGTATATCCAAGTCTGGCGGTAAGCGGAAGCGGGTCGGATTGCGAAACATCTATATAACTTACTTTTTTACCGGCATTTAAGATAGAGTATCCGATGGAAGTATTGATTTTGGGCAAAAGACTGCTTTTGTTTATCTCATTATTATTGCAGAAAATTAAATCGTAAACAGGAGCCTTTACTAAAATTCCGAAATCAAAAGCATATCCATCAGCGGTACCATCAACTGGGTTTTCTGTGGGTTTATCATATAAATCAGAGTAAAATTTTTTAATTGAAAATCCGATATTGCAGCTTATTTTATTCGTATATCCTATTCCAACACTAAAATTCTCAAATGAATCGTACGCATCGAATCGTCCATATTCCTTCCCGGTTTCATCAGTCCTTACAAATATACCAAAATCAAGTTTATTATGAATGTATCCAATTCCAATACTAAATGGAAACCCCTCCCCGAAACTTTCAGAACTTATCCCGGCGCTGAAACCGTACGTATTAAAATTCATTGGTGCGAAATTGAAC
>CAYTFZ010000099.1:0-9171 GCA_964437215.1 uncultured Melioribacteraceae bacterium
AAAAACAAAACCTACTGCTGCTGCAAAGTTGAAAAGAATTGACGAAAAAGGAAAACACGGTGAGATTAAAAAGTTGAGGCAAAGAATTGATATTTAAAGGCAACACTAATATTTAGAGCTGTTTATGTTTTTTTTTAATGAAAATTTAAAAAAATATATTTATTTCTTCTTTTTCTTTTTTCAAATTCATTCAATAAATCAAGCTCAGTCAGATCAATATATTGAAAAATGGATAGTTGAAAATATCCCGTATAAAAGGACTATTACACTTAATGGTTTCCTTGACAGTTATAATACTTTAACTAACGATTATTCAATTTCTGGCAAAAGGGTATTTGAGCCGATCAAGACAATTAAAATTACAAATAATGATAGTACAAATCTTATTTCCCCGTTGCTCACTTTTAATAATATTAACAAATGGAACGATATTGAAGGTTTATTATGTGAAATATTTGAAAATATAAATACTGGAAAAGATAGTGCATTATCACTTTGGGAAACATATACCAGAAAAACAGTGCATCATAAATCTCCTGAAATGAATAATACGATTTCGCACCCGGTGGCTTTATTAGGCTGTTATGGCTATTTAACATGCGGAAATATGTCAAAGGCTGTTAGCGGACTAGCTAAATATTTTAATTATGAAAGTCAGGTGTGGGATTTATTAAGCTCTGATGGAATTGCGCATTCGATTTCCGAAGTAAAATTTGATAATAATTATGTTATTATTGATCCGGATGTTAATGTATTTTATTTAGATTTTGATAATGAAACTTTAGTTGGCAGAGATGAAATTACTGAAGATAATTATTTAATTTATCGAACACATCACTATGGTGAAAGCAGATTGGTTGACCTTGATGTTGCTTCGATTTATAATGGCAGCTCTAAGCAAATAGCATTTCCAATTTCATCGGATAAAAATCTTAAATACAATCTTCGTCCAGGCGAATCGATTATTTTTGATTATGCAAAAGCAAAATATTATCATCACATCGAAACAACACCTCCCTCCGAAATACCATGGTTCATAAGTAATAGTAAAGTAAATTTCAAACCAGATTTTAGGACTATTGATTTAAATAAGCTTGTGTACTCTTATAAAAATATATACATAAATAAGAGTAATCAGGAGCTGCCAATAATTTATTCTTCAAATTTATTTGAGGATTCACAATTAATCATTTATATGACAACACCTTTTATACTTCTAGGCGGAGATATTATTATTAATGCTTTCTCGCAAACATTATCCGATTCAATTACGCTAGATTACTCCGAAAATTTAATCAGTTGGAGCAATATATGGAAATCTTCAAAAACAGGACATTATAGAGACTCTATCGATATTTACGATAAAATATTACCCTTGCAATTAAAGGAAAAGCATAATTACTATTTGCGTTTTATTCTGTCACCAAAATCTTCAGAAGCAAGCTGCGGAATAGATTCATTAAATATTTCGTCAATCATTCAATGTTCAAAGTTTTATTTGCCTGCAATGACTCTGGGGGAAAATATAATTGAATATAGTGATTTAAATGAACAATCAAGAAATGTGGAAATTGAAATTGTTTATCAGGAAACGACGGAAAATATTCCTCCTGAACAAATTATTGAGCCAATATTCCCTTTAGATGGAGCAACAGTATCTGCATCAAAATTTACTTTTAGCTGGCTTAGACCAGTTGATGCTGATGGTGATGAAATAATTGACTATGAATTTCAGTTAAGCAACAGACCGGATATGAAATTTCCTCTTTCACCCACTTTTCATCGATATTTAAGTACATTATCAAATCCAATTAAACCGGAATTTGAACTTCCGCTGTATGGATTACTTAATTCAGACACAGAATATTTTTGGAGAGTTCGAGCAAAAGACTCGAAAGATGTCTGGGGACAGTGGAGCCCGATATGGTCATTTAATGTTAATTGCGTAATGATGCCGCTTAATAGTTATGTTTCAGAAACTGAAAATTTAAGAACCATCTGTTGGCAAAATAATGTTGAAGGAAAATCTCCAAGTTCATTTGAAATTTATGGCAGCAACACACCAAATGGTTTTATTCCCGATGAAACAAATTTAATAGGCATAAGTAATAGTAATGCTTTTATTCTTGAAGATAATAAATATGACTTTTACAGAATTGTAGCTGTTGATGAAGAAGGGAATAAAAGCGGTCCATCTCGGCTGTGCTTAGGAATTGTTTCAGCTGATAGAATTGTTCCGGATGAAAATAATGAGTTTGTTTTATGGCAAAATTATCCTAATCCATTCAATTCACAAACAATAATAATGTATCAATTAAATGAAAAGTCCGAAGTTATATTAAAAATTTACGATATACTCGGACAAGAAATTTCCTGCCTTGTTAATGAAATGAATGAAGCAGGAAGATATAGTATTAATTTTGATGCAGATAAATTATCAAGTGGAATATATATTTATTCGTTACAAGTAAATTCTAAAAATTCAACGAAGAGACTGAAAACTGCAAAAATGATTCTTTTAAAGTAGCTGCTTAAATTTAATGCATTTTAACAAATAACTTAAGGAAAGTTACCGAATAATTTTTTTAATTTTTTTTATGCTGAAATTTTTAACTGTCTGTCTGCGCGATAAAAGCATTGGAAGCGATACACCGATACTGATTGAAAATAAAATAAATATCATCTTCAAACCGTTATTAAATACCGAAAACATCAAGTCGGCGTTTTCTGACAAAGAGGAAGCAACGGTTAAATTAAACAACCCTAAAATCATTTTATAAGCAAAGTAACCGGGTATCATAGGAATTATTGCCGGAATTGAAAAAACAAAAGGCGGAGTATGAACCCGGTGAGCCAAAGGAACGCTTACAAAACCGACAAACGTAGCAGCTGCTAAAGAAGCAAGGATAATATTTATTCCGCCCATAATCATCGAAAATTTAATCAGTCCGGCAAAAGCACCTAAAAGTCCTGCAGAAAACAACGACCTGGAAGGAACATTAAAAAGTATTCCGAATCCAGCAGCAGCAATACCCGACCATATAAACCTTTCTGCTAAAGTATAAAATGTTTCCATTATACAGTCCTCAGCTGAAAAAGCATCATTGCAGAAAAAAGTCCTAAAGCTATTGCAAGAACAATCATAGTCCCATGTGCAAATCTTACTATTCCGTTAATAAGATTACCGTCAATTGTATCGGTGAAAGAATTAATCAAAGGAACACCTGGGACAAGAAAAAGTACAGAAGTTGCCAAAGTTAATTCCGGTTTAAGCCCGATATTATACATAACCGAAACCGAAGCAACAATGGATGCGGTAAAAGATCCTAAAAAAACACTTATGTACTGGTTGAATTTCATTTTTACAGCTTCCTGGCGGATAAAAAGTCCTATAAAAGTTGCAATAAAAGCCATAAGCATATTTAGCCAATTCCCGCCAAAAAGACAGCAAAAACCTGATCCGGCAAGGCTTACGGAGGTTAAAATTAAAATCCGGGGATAATGCGGAAGATTTCGAAGTCTGATAACTTCTTCTTCAACCTGATTAATATTCCATTTTTCATTCAAAGCTGCCCAGCTGGCGCGGCTTAATCCTGAAATAATTCTGAAATTAACACCATGCGGAGGAATGCGTTTAACTTTTGTAAGACTTTCATTAGTCAGTTCATCAGTCAGAGTCATTATTATAGCACGGTGAGTAATCAGTGCGTGAGCTTTATAACCAAGGGCTGCTGAAAAACGGTAAAGGCTTAAAAATATTCTTGTGGTGTTTGCTCCGGCAATCATCAGCATTGCGCAGATTTTAAGCAATAGTGCTGCGGCTCTTTCTATTTTTGATATTTCTTTTGGCAAAATCAGTATAAACTTAAATTACAAAATCAATTAAACTAATATTATGTGTTTTTTGAAAATATACAATAACCACTGCAAATAAAATTTACAGTTCTATAACTTATAAAATGTATCAGTATAAATAACTCTTAAGAAATGTTACTGCAAATATAATTATTTTTTATAAATGTTTCTCCTCGTGGTTACAAGATTAATGCAAAAAACTGTTATAATACTTATTATTTAGAAGCAAATACCTGGAGTGTTAGCTAATAAACACAGGCAAAATAAAAATATTACTTTGTAATTGATTTGTAATATTAGAATTCTATTTTAGCGTATAGTCAAATTTTAAAGAGAGAGAGAGAATTTGACAGAAAATTTGATTATTAAACAAAAAGGAGAGAGTTATGAAAAACCTGTTACAGAAAACAGTTCTATTAACAATGATTTTCGGCGCAGTGTTAAACGCTCAGGATAAATCCGCTGAAAAGTTCGGAGCCCAATTGTTTTTCGATTACACAAATCATATCAGTAATTCGGGCGGAAACGCAAACAACGAATTTGAAATTAATAGGGCTTATCTGTCGTATCAAAATAATTATTCCGAAGAAATAAGCTACAAATTTATTATTGACGGCGACCGCACCGATGCCGATAATAAAAGGCTTGAAGTGTTTGTAAAAAATGCAATGATAGAATATAAAACAAAATACGGAACAATATCGGGCGGTTTAATGGGAATGAATATGTTTACTCTTCAGGAAGCAAACTGGGGATATAGATTCGTAGAAAAATCTGCAATGGATATTAACAAATTCAGTTCGTCGGCAGACCTTGCAATAGGATATGCAAACACATTATCCGGGGTGCTGGATGTAAATTTTATGATTTCGAACGGCGAAGGTTTTAAAAGCAGCGAAACCAACCGTTATAAAAAATATTCGTTAAGTCTTGCTTACGGTGAAAAGAAATTGTTTTCGAAAAACGGATTTAACATCGGCTCGTCGGTTTCAATTGAGCCTACTCAAATTGCCGATAAAAATGAACTGACAACTGTTTACGGAATTTTCGGTGGATTTTCGGTTTCCGGTTTCCGTTTAGGAGCGGAGTTCGATCAGAAATTTTCAAAAAACCAGCAGTCTGTTTCCAAAACAGAAATGATTGTTTCGGCTTATGCAAGCTATTCTTTTACCGATAATTTTGATATGTATACCCGCGCTGATGTTTACGATCCCAACAACAAAACTTATAACGACGGCTATAATTACTTTTTAGGCGGTTTCACTTATTCTCCGGCAAAAGCTTTAAGCATTGCACCCAATGTTCGTGTTAAACAAGCTTGGGCAGACGGCAGCGATCCGGAGGTCGATTTTAAAGTGAATTTTTTATTTAAGATTTAACAACAAATTAAAGGAGTATTCATTTTATGAGTACATTAAAAAAAGCAGTGTTTTCGGCAATAATCATTTCAGTTTTATTTTCTGCAGCAAATTACGCTCAACCCGTTCAGGTTGACGAAAGTCTGCCGCGCTACAAAAAAGCCAAAGGCGTAAAAGGTACATTGAACAGCATCGGTTCCGATACAATATTGAATATGATGACGCTTTGGGCAGAAGGCTTTAAGGCTTTGTATCCCGATGTAAAAATTCAGATTGAAGGAAAAGGTTCTTCAACTGCCCCGCCTGCGCTTATCGAAGGAACAGCTCAGCTTGGACCAATGTCGCGCAAAATGAAATCGGAAGAGACTGATAAATTTGAAGACAAATACGGTTATTCGCCAACTGCAATAAGCATTGCGCTGGATGCCCTTGCAATTTATGTTCACAAGGATAATCCTGTTTCAAAACTAACTTTCGAAGAAGCAGACGCAATATTTTCTTCTACCCGCAAACGAGGACATAAAGAAGATATTAAAACTTGGGATCAGCTTGGTCTTAAAGGCGGGTTTACAAACAAGCCCATAAGCGTTTTCGGAAGGAACTCGGCATCCGGCACATACGGCTACTTTAAAGATGATGTACTCAAAAAAGGTGATTTTAAGAATATTGTAAAAGAACAGCCCGGTTCGGCATCAGTTGTTCAAGGTATTTCCGAAGATAAATACGCAATAGGTTACAGCGGTATCGGTTACAAAACTTCGGGAGTGAAGGCTTTGGCTCTTGCCGAGAAAAACGGCGAACCTTATTACGATGCAAATTTCGAAAATGTTAAAGACGGCAACTATCCTCTTTCGCGCAACCTTTACATATACGTGGCAAAAAATCCTTCTAAAGAAATGGATTTGCTTGTTAAAGAATTTTTAAAATTTGTTCTCAGTTATGAAGGACAGCAGATTGTTGTAAAAGACGGATATCTGCCCCTTTCCAAAACAGAAGTTACAAAACAATTGAAAAAGATAGAATAAACATTTAAGTCCGGCTGTTTAATGCAGCCGGATTTTTAATTTTACAGGTTTTTGTGAACAATCCCGAAAATATAAAACATAAAAAAAGAGTAACCAGAAACAATAAAATTGCTTCCTATGTAATTTCTGCAGGCGGTTTTGGAATTATTTTGAGTATTGCAGCAATTCTATTATTTCTTGTTTACAAATCGTATCCGCTTTCTTCGGATGCGAATCTCGAAAAAATATCAACAGCCTCTTCTGGTAAAAACAAAGTAATTTTGATGGGGATGGACAGGTTCCAGGAAATAAATTACTCGTTATCCGAAAACGGGGAAATCAGTTTTTTATTTAATAGCAGCCGGAAAGTTTTTTCTGTAAAAAACATTGATCTCGAAGAAAACGAAAGAATAATTTTTGCGGATAAAGGCAGTCTGCGGAACGAGACTTTTGCTTTAATTACAAATTTAAATAGAATTATTACAGCCGAAATTAAAATGACGGCAAAATACCAAAACGATAAACGGCAGATTGTCCCTTCGCTGGAAATAATTGAGGAATTCAAGGCGGATTCTTCCGGCTTTTCAATAAAAAATTTTGTTTTTACATTTAACGAAAACTCCGATAGAATTTACAGCTGGACAGACAGCGGCAATAATTTAAACCTTAGAATATTCGGTTTTGACGACGAGGAAATATTTCAACATAATTTAAGCGGATTTATGAACAGCGATGAAATTAAATCCTGCGCGGTAAATCACAGCGGCGAGATTTTAATATGCGGAACAAAAACAGGCGAACTTTTTTGGTTCGATATTTCCGATTTTGAAGAACCGGCACTGATTGATAACTGGAAAGCCGGTGAATCCGAAATAACGGCAATGGAATTTCTTCTGGGCGATAACAGTCTTGTTACGGGCGACGGCAAAGGTTTTGTAAGTGTTTGGTTTCCTGTAAGAAACAGTGAAGGCGTTCAAAAATTTAACAGAATTCACAAGTTCGAAAAACATCAGAGACCTGTGGAAAGGATTTTTGTTTCGTCGCGTAACAGAACTTTTATGACAATAGATGCCGGCGGCGAAATAATTCTAAATTACTCAACCACAAGCCATACAAGTCTTAAATTCCGGCAATCGCAAAAGAAGGTTGTTTCTGCATCATTTTCACCTAAATCGGATGCAATTCTTGTAACCGATGAAGATAACAGCACAGGTATTTACACTCTCGACGATAAACACCCCGAAGTAAGTTTTAAAACTCTTTTTAACAAAGTCTGGTACGAAGGTTACCCCGAACCTGATTTTGTGTGGCAATCGTCCGGCGGTTCCGATGAGTTTGAACCAAAGATGAGTTTAATTCCTTTGATTTTTGGAACGCTTAAAGGAACGTTTTATGCAATGATATTTTCGGTTCCGCTGGCAATTCTTGCAGCAATTTATGTTTCGCAGTTTGCACCCAAGAAATTTGCTTTAATTGTTAAACCCACAGTCGAAATTATGGCGGCGCTTCCAAGTGTGGTAATAGGTTTTTTAGCGGGATTATACTTTTCACCTCTGTTCGAGAAAAATTTAATGTTTTTGTTTTTTTTCACGGCAATTCTTCCGTTTTTCTTTCTGCTTGCAATATTTTCGTGGAAATATATTCCCGAAGAAAAAAAAATAAAACTGCCCGGCGGAAGCGAAATGCTTTACGTAATTCCCTTTGTTATTATGGCGTTTATCGCAGCATCTATCCTTTCTATTCCTATTGAAAATACTTTTTTCGGCGGAAATATAAACCAGTGGTTTTATGAAGTATTGGATACAAAATACGATCAGCGGAACAGTCTTGTTGTAGGATTTGCACTCGGGTTTGCAGTAATTCCTATAATATTTACAATATCCGAAGACGCATTGAGCAACGTGCCTAAATCGCTTACATCGGCAGCTCTGGCTTTGGGAGCTTCGCGATGGCAGACTGTTAAAAGAATTGTGGTTCCGGCAGCTGCCGGCGGAATATTTTCGGCAATAATGCTGGGGCTTGGCAGAGCTATCGGTGAAACAATGATTGTGCTGATGGCAACAGGCAATACCCCGATATTGGAAATGAATCCTTTCAACGGATTCCGGGCAATGAGCGCAACTATTGCGGTTGAAATTCCCGAAGCGCCAGTTGACGGGTCTTTATACCGCGTTCTGTTTCTTACCGCGCTTCTGCTTTTTGTATTTACCTTTATTATCAATTCGCTTGCTGCCGTTGTAGGCGATAAGCTGCGTAAAAAATATGCGAGATTTTAATGAATTCCTTTAAAAAATATTTCAGGAAAGGCGATCCTTATGTTTTACTTACATCACTTGGACTGATTCTTTCGCTGGCGATGGTTGTTTTTTTTGTAGGAATAATTCTTATAAAAGGATTGTCAATATTCTGGCCTTCGGATGTTGAGCTTATTCAGCTTAAAGACGGCACAAAATATTTAGGAGAACTATGGTCGTCTGAAGAAAATAAAATTACCAATCCCGATCATTCGATAAATGTGGTGCCCAAAGTTCAATATAAAACTGGTAACCGCGATATTTACGGGTTCGATTTTAAATGGATTGACAAAAGCGAAATCGAGAGTATTTCTAATCCTGCGGATGCAACTGTTTTTGAAAGAAAAGAATACGGCAATTTTTACGGTTTTATAAAAAAAGTAGCATTTAAAGGTAAAGAATATACAAAGAATAACGAGCTTTTCGATAAAGCAACAGAAGCGCTGGATTATTCCGAAAATTTGATTGAAAAGCAAGCGGATTTATTAAAAAGCGGAAATCCGGATACCGAAGAAAAAATTGAAAAGCTCAACGAAGAAGTATCTTCAATTCAAATTACAATTGAATCTGCGGACGGCTCACTAAACACTTTTTCTTTATCCAAGTTTGTTGGTTTTTATCAGCCCAACCAGATGAACTTATTCGAAAAGAGCATTCACT
>CAYTFZ010000100.1:0-9162 GCA_964437215.1 uncultured Melioribacteraceae bacterium
TTAATTATCTTAACAACATCATCTTCTTAGTTTCAACAAAACCATTATTTGTTTTCAATTGGTAAAAATAAATTCCGCTGCCAACCTGCACTCCGGCAGAGTTTGTTCCATTCCACTGAATTGAGTATGTTCCTGCAGGTTTTTGTTCGTTAACGAGGGTTATCACTTCGCGACCAAGAATATCATAAATTCTCAAAGTGACATTACTGTTCATTGGTAATTCCTGCCTGCCGGCAGGCAGGGAATAATTGATAATTGTTGAAGGGTTGAAAGGATTTGGATAGTTCTGACTAAGAGAAAATTCTAGAACAGTATTATCCTTTTCAACTTGAAGCAAAGCATTTTCAATTTCATAAATATGTACATCATATGGTTTGAATTCATCAGTCAGCTTGCTGCCAATGATATTTAAACTTCTGTTCTCATCATATACTTTAACATCCCCGCTCAATATTTCAGCAAATGAAAATGTTGCTGTAACCGGATAATCTTGTTCCGGATCAGGATATCCATCCGGATTTCTGCTGCTATCGGCAAAATCAGAATTCGGCTGGTCGTCAAGTTCGCTGACTCTAACAGCAAACAAATATGTTTTGTTGTTATATTCCCTTAACATAAAGTCAATTCTTGCTTCGGCATTGGTTTCAACAGAAATATTTGGCTCAATCTCCGGACCCAAAACAACCGGCGTCAAATCTGTTATCTGTTCAACAAATTCTCTCATAACCGGATAATTTACCGCCGGGGTTCCACTGTGGTAAGGAAACCAGCTTAAAGCTTTAACACCGTGAACAACATTTATCCAGATCAGCATTTTCAGCATTTCAGGAGAAGGATCCCAGTTTGTAGGATCGAACTTTGTTGCTGCATCATTTTCCCTGATATTGCAAGTTTCAACAAATGATGAGTATGGTACCAGACCGTAAGTTTTATATTTAATTTTATCCAGAATACTGGTAAGTACGGACATCTTTGCCCCCCGGGAATGCGGAGCTGCCCAATCAATGGGATAGTAATCCATCGAATAAAAATCAACTACAAATGTTTTCTTGCCAAATACGTTTTCATTATAACGCGGGAAAAATCCATTGCTTACATCGGCATTGTAACTGTTATCGTCATAGTTTATGTATGGTCCTACAAGATTTAACAGCACCGGTCTCTCTGTATCATATTTATGGGTGCGGTTTGTCCAAGCTCTCATAGTTTGCGGTGACAATGATATATCTTTTCCACCCAATTCCGGTTCATCTATCCAAGTATATGCCAGCATATCGTTACTTACGGCACTCACACTAATATGTGAGGCAAGTTCATTCTCTCCAACATTTCTGGATGGAATTCCATTTGTGAAGTTTCCGCCAGGTCCTATTATTTTTAGATTAGCATTTTCTCCAAGACCAATATATTCACCCCATCCGGCGGATGTATAATTCTGAGGCCAAAATCCCTGACCGAAAAGACAATTTATATAACCGCTGCTACCCCAGTCTGCCACATTTTCGTTATTTAAATGAAAGGGTGTTACTGGGAAGAATAATTCCCCGTTTAATCTTACCGCATTATTTTCATCAATACCAACTGCAGGTTCACCATTGTAAGATTTATTAAATGTCTCCACAATTTCATCTAATACATCTCCTTGTTCATTTTTAATTTGTACACTAAGAGTATAACTATCTGCAGGCAGTTCAAAATTGTTAAGTAGGATTATCTCCTCGTCACTCAAATTATTTTTATCGGCTAAAATGCTGTTGAATCCTTTATTTCCTGAAATCACTGCATATAGTCTGTTTTCAGAATTTTCTGATATATCAGGCGGAATTATGGTGATTATTTTTTGTGAATATCTGCTATTAAAATCCGCATGGATTATTTCGAACCGGGAATTTAATTCCTGTTCCGAAAGCGCCCGGTTATAAATTTTTAATTCATCTATATAGCCCTCAAAATTATAGGTGCCTGATGCAGATGCTCCAATAAACAAATCGCCTGAAACATTTCTGATATTTCCGGAAAAAGCAGCCGGGCATCTCGTTTCTCCTTTGATTTCAGAGCCATCAAGAAAAAGTCTGATAAAACTGCCATCATAAACAAGCATATAATGATGCCAGCTTGTATTCTTAATATTTTTATACCACGTATCAGCCTGCCCGCTTGATGTTTCGTTAAATACAAAACCCTGATAAGAATCGCCGTTCGACCTGAACCAAACCCTGAATGATTCCGCTTTATCAATCAGATAAATCCTATCACCTCCATTTGTATTTTTCCTTTTTGCCCAAAAGGATAGAGTAAATTCACCCGCTCCGTTTAATGAGTTAAAAGATGGAATTCTAACGAAATTACTATCCGATACATCAATGCAATTACCGCTGATACCTTGAAGATATGAAATTGATGAGCCACCAAAAACCGCGTTATTGTTTTTTCCTGAAACATCATTCAATGAATTATCAAAAGGCAGATAGGCTATAAGTCCATTTTCCGCTCTTGGAATAAGTTTTCCCGGACTTCCGCCTACCACTAAAGAGACTGAATCTGCAGTTTCATCATTCACTATTAATTTAACTGAATATTCTCCGGGGAATTTGTAACAATGAACATAAGTCCTTCCGCCATAGTTTCCTGTTTTAAAACCGTCACCAAAATCCCAGCTAACAGCATCATTCTCTAAATCAATATTCTTTGCTTCAAAATAAATTTCAGTGCCAACCTTAATTTCCTGTTCCGGTTCATAATAAATTTCGGGCTGAGCTTTAAGAATTATACAGCATGAAAAAAGAAATATAACTATTGAATACTTCATATTTTATCTACCTGTTTTATAGATAATTTATTTGAATTATAGTAAAATTTTAATCTTATCAAGTATAATTCAAAATTGTAAACAATGCAAATTTATTTTTACTTTAGTAAATTCATCTTCATTGTTTTATTGTACCAACCAGCTTGCAGGTTGTACAAATACACACCCGAAGAAAGATTCGATGCATCGAACTTCACTTCGTAATTTCCCGCAGGTTTTTGTTCGTTAACCAATGTTGTAACTTCCTGACCGAGAAGGTTGTAAACAACAAGTGAAACGTGAAGAGGGACGGGGGACGAGTGAGTTGTTGGGATCGAGTATTTAATTGTGGTCGTTGGATTAAACGGATTGGGATAGTTTTGCTCTAATCTAAATTCTGATGCTTTTTCACCAGAATTTACTTTTACTTCTATTGAATAAGTAAACGAGCCATCGAGATCGATTTGTTTTAAACGATAAGAGTAAAAGTATGAGGTAAGAGTAAGATTATTGTCAGTAAACGAATATTCTTTAGGACTGTTTGAATTTCCTGCGCCTTCTACAAATCCAACCTTTAACCATTCACCCTTGACCGTTGACCGTTCTACCTCAAACCCATAATTATTCACTTCAGTTGCAGTCTGCCAATTTATTGTAACATTTCCGCCATTTGATTCAGCAGATAAATTAATAAGTTCAACCGGCAAAGGTGAACCAATTCCCTCTGCTATCATAAAATTTACCGAATTAAGAACATCAAGTTTTCCGTAGCCGAAAGTTGGATTATTCTCGTTTCCGGTAAACTCATCTTTTGCAGCGCTGTTTCGTAATATTTCGTAAATATCACCCGATGATAAATTCTTGCTGTTGCTTATAATTAATGCAGCAGCGGCGGCGCAGACAGGACTTGCCATACTTGTTCCCTGCATAACAATATAATCGCTTTCGCCGTTTTCTACACCATCGTTATCAATCCAGTTTGAACTTACCTGACTATAAACATCTCTGTCGCGCAAGGAAATAATAGCCGATCCGGGAGCAGCTATGTCCGGTTTCTGAAGTCCGTCAATTCGCGGTCCTCTTGAAGAGAACATCGAAATATCGCCTTCATTTCCCGAAAGAATATTAATGTTATCAAAAAATGAATTTGTATAAGTATCTCGTAAATTATACGAACCAACTGCAAATGCATAATCGGCAACTGCCGGAGAAATAATTGTATAACCGGGGTCGGCATTTCTGAATTTTACTTTCCCGTTTGCATAGTGTTCATATAGATGAAATTTATTAGTTAGTGAAGATTTATTTATAACTTTAAGATAATAAACACTGTTTCCCGCCGGAACTGGCAAATAATAGAATGAAATTTTTGATTCTGTTCCTCTGGGACTTTCCGTAGCTGCATAAGTAATCAATTCTTTTACAGGATTAAGCGAAGCATTGTAATATTTCAAAAACATATCGCTCCTTTCGGAACCATCCTGCCAAACCATATTAAAACCCAGATAAACTTCATTTGCAGCAGCATTATTAATGTTTAGTTCAATAAAATCACTTGAATCGTTTGCAGAAACAATTCCTGAAAAATGTCTGCCCGATGCACCCTCGTTGCCCGCAGCAACAAAAACAGAAACACCATTTTCATAGCACCAGTCAATTTTTTGATCTTTCGGCGAACTTCCATCGTGATATGTATCCCAGCTTCCGTAACTAAGATTTATAATATCGGATTCATATATATTTACTGCCGCATCAAGCGCTCCTACAATTGAATTTGTTGTTGCTCCGCCGTTATTGTCATTTCCTATTTTAAGTAGAATCAGCTCCGAAGAAGATGATATTCCCTCATATTTTCCTCCTCCGTTAATTGTATTTCCTTCCGAAGAAAAACCAGATGCCCCGATAATTCCCGCTACGTGTGTTCCGTGTCCGCTAACTCTATTTTCAACATCATCATCAATTGAAACCGGATAATTTGAGTAATCCTTTTTTACAATATTTGAAGAAAAGTTTGAATTAAACGGCTCAGTATCAAAACCGCTGTCCAGCACAGCAATTTTCACTCCTGCTCCCGTATAACCCTGGGATTTTGCCTCCAAGCTTTTTATTGCCTGAGCTGTTAAATTTGTAAGGGGATGACTAAGCTCAGTTTCCAAACCGATTTTTACAACTGCATTGCATTCAGTCATTGCATTTACAGAAGAACCGGGAGCAGCAGCCAGCATAAATCCCAATGGATGATTCATTATAGGCGGAGTCCATGTATTTTTATATACTGTAATACCCGAAATTTCCAACTTTTCAATTTCTTGTTCCGATGGAAAATCTTTGAAATACAAGATAAAACTTTGCATTTCTTCGATGCTGTTTGTTTTGCTTAATTTGTTTTGCTCTTTATTTGCAACAAAACGGTATAATTCGCCAGAAAGAAATTTATCATTAACTGCTGCCGGAACTTCAGTAATTTGCTGCGAAAAACAAATCGCGGTAAAGTAGATTAAAAAGGGAAAAAATATATTCGGGTATTTCTGCACAAAGCACCATAATGAATTCAGTATGCCGATTCATTTATGATGCCACATTTTTTTTTATAAATTTTATTTAATTCTTTGTTTTTAAGCGGATTTCGAAGGTTTTTAAAGCTGCAAATAATCACCAGGAAAAACATACCGCAAATATTGTTGACAAACACTCCAAATATTTACAATTATGTAAATTATAATAAATTCAGCGAGGGAATAATTTATGGGATGCAGAAAATTCTGCATCCCGCAATTTTTATTTATAAATTATATCGCAGCCGATTGTACCTGTTAGGCTCTTAAGATAATTTTGCGATTTTACAGTTTCCAGCATTTTTTCGGCAGAAGCAAGTCGCTCTTTAATATGAAGCGATTCAGCCTCATCAAGATGGCTCGATTTTCTTAAAAACTCTTTCAGGTACAGAATATTCTTCTGCCATTGTGAAATATCGTTAAGCTGTTTTGCCAGAAGCCTGTCGTGGTACCAGTCGCTTTCTAAAAGGTATTTCCGCGAAAACATTTCCCTGAACTCAGGCGAATCTTCCGTAAGTCCTTCGTATTCTCCGCAAACCATAATATACAAAATGGCTTTTAACGGAGGAATTGCTGCATTTATGCTTCCATCATCAAAATACGACTGGGCTACCCTTTTTTGTGCCTCGGTAATATTGTTTATTCCATCAACAAAAACTTCTAAATCCTGAATTTCGGGTTTAAGCATTTCGTAATTGAAAACGGCTGTCGGATTTTCGAATATTCTGCCCATAAAAGTATGCGCAAATTTACTTGTCATCCTGAAACCAAGCCGGCTTGCAAGCACTTTTTTCCCGTTATGCTCAAAATCATTCAGCTTTTCGAAATGCTCTTCCTTAATCAGAAATTCCGGGTCTCTTTCGTCTTCCGATAACCGGCACCAAAGTTCGGGTATAAGCAGACTGATATCGTGATCTACTTTGTATTTAGGACCAATGTATCCGGCAGCCGAAGAAAATCCGTTATATCCTGTGAGGATAAATGAAACCAAAGCATTGTTTAAGTCGGTAACAGGACAAAGTGCATTGAAAGGAGCTTTTGTAAGCGCGCCTTCGGAACCGGCGCCTGTTGTTGACGGCGATTTGCCTGTTAAACTGCTAATAAAATCCATAAAAAGTTCCGGCAGCTCCTGATAATGAATTGGGTTATAAACAGCCAGAGAACGTATTCCAGGTTCGGGAGGATTATTTCTTCTGCCCGGAAGAACCGAATTTACTGGGAAATACACAGGTCTGCCGGCAGGAATTTTTCTTTGCAGACGCACAGAAACTTCTGCAATATATTTATCTTCTGGATTTATAACATCGGGACGAGATTGCAGATAACGCATATTTTTAGAAGGTTTCCCTTCGAATATCCGCGGATGGGAAGATGACACAAAATAACTGCAATCCTTCTTTTCGGCAACACTTTTAATCAGGTTTTGCATAGGCTTTGTGTACTGATCAAACCCGATTGCATCCTGAATTAAATTTTTCGCGTCTTCAACCGTGAGCGGTTCAAAATTCGAGATAAATGTATCGGGCGAGGCTATATCCATTTCCGCTTGTTTATCATAACCTCTGTTTACAGCTTCATCCGGTCTTTGGAAAAATCTGTATTCGCAGTTATGAACAAATTTAACACTTTTATTTTTGTATTCAGGATTTAAGTATTCCAACTTATCGGAAGGAACCACAGTTGAAGCAGTTATATCATCTTCAAATTGAATTTTATCCGCAGCCACAAAATCCTGACGGAGTTTATATGTCCGCCAGTTTCCATTGTTTTCCACACCCACTCGTAAATATCCGGCTATCAGTTTTCTGTTATCAAATTTCAACTCATTTCCCGGATTTCCATCAATTATATCAACACTGAAATGACTTTTCCAGTCGTTTCCCCATTCCGGCTGATAAAACCTTTTTATAACAAAAGCAAGTCCTTTAACATGGGGCGGAATGCTCATAAGCCAATCGTTATATTCTTCTGTATATTCCATCGGCGAAGGAGTAAGAAGTTTTATTGCCGATCCGAGCGATCTGTTTGGAGAAAGCAGCGAACGAGGAGCTTGCTTTGAATAATCCGCAGGAACAATAAATCTATGGGTATAATCTTTATCCATAATTTCTTCAACAAGTTTCATATCTTCGGTAAAGTCGGCTACATAAAACGGACGGTAAATTATTGCATCCGAAATTGATTTGGATATTTCCGATTTTCCGCCGCCCGAAACTGTTGAAGGTTTATGGCACAGCGTTCCTTCGGAATTTGTTCCCACAAGCCGCCAGCTCGATCCCGACTGAACTTTTTGTAATTTTACTCTGTAGCCGAAAGGATAAATGTAAGTTTTTCCGTTTAATAATTTTATCGATTGTTCCTTCCCTTCATAATTCCATTTAACGCAATTTTCGTTAATCGATAAAATCGTATCTTCGGGAACATAAACAATATCCGGATAATTTTTATCAATTCCATATCCTTCGGGCTGAGGTGCAACAAATGAATAATAATCCTTAATTACATCTGAGTAAGTATGACCGTTCTTATTAATAAGAGAAGAGACAATAAACTCGTTTCCAAGTGAATAACTCGGGAAAGCAATTGCACCTCCGGCATGTTCTTCTTCGCAATTGCCATAAAGATTTGCTGAATAACTTACCTGCGTTTTCACTTCTTTTTTGGAATATCCGAAATAATTATCGGCAATAACAGTTACAATCACGCCTTTTTCATTCCGGCAGGTAATTTTAAATGCCTGTCCGTTGTTGTAAAGCTCATCTTCGTTTTCCCAGCACATACCGTCGCGTATTTGCCTTTCGGTAGCATTTTTTATATTAGGCAGACCAAGTTCTTTTTTCTTAAGATAAACTAAATGCGGAGCAAGTATTACACAGCCTGTATGCCCTGTCCAGTGATCGCAATCAAGCGCAGCATCGTTCCGCGAAAGATAAGGATCGCCGGCATTTCCGAAAATTGATTCAACAAAATCGAGATTGCTCACAAGATTTCCGGGCGCAAAAAAACGGATTTCCATTGATTTACAGATATTGAAACCTTTTACTTCGGGCATAACCGCAGGACGCAGCAGTAAGCTTACAAAAGTTCTTGCCTTTTCTTCCTGCGATGCAGTAAAAGGAAGTTCCATAAGTTCTTTTGGAGGGTTGAGCGCTTTTATAAGCAGATTTGCAAAAACTATTTTTGGTACTGATTTTTTATCATCGGGAATCGGGAGTCCTCCTTCAGCAATATGAAATACTCCTTGTGTAGTTCTTCTATCGCTTTTAGGATTATGCAATATTCCCTGTTTTAATCTGTAACTGCTAATAATATCCGATATAAATTCATCTTTATCAGGCGGAATAGATAACACTCTTGCAATTCCGTGCCTGTCGAGCACAAAAGAATTTGTAGGCAGCGAAAATTCGGGGACATTATCCAAATCTTCGAAATATGATTTTAAGAAATTCTGAATCCGTAAATCTGCCGGACAAAGATAATTTGAAAGCAATCTGTTTTTTTCCTTATGATTTTCTATCAAATCCTTTGCTATATCCAAAAACTTATTATCCGATGCTCCTTGAAATGCCGGTTGACTGATTGCCACAAGTTTTAAATTGATATACTGAATTAGTTTTTTAATTTCAGATCGTTTTATACCCGATGCCGTAAAACCCAATGCTCTTGTATAATCCATATTTTTCCTCGTAATTATTTTTCAATTATTGGAATCTAATATAAAAGGTAATTTTTTAAAAGTTAAGTTTTTTTTTAAAGCAAATTTAATATTTTGAATAAAATATTTAAGAAATTGTTAAGATTTTTCTTCATTATTAAATT
>CAYTFZ010000101.1:0-8941 GCA_964437215.1 uncultured Melioribacteraceae bacterium
ATGTATGTTCCGCTTGCTAATGCCGAAGCATCAAATTCTATATTGTGAATTCCGGCTTCGAGTTTGTTGTTAATAAGATCGTAAACTTTTTCTCCCAGAATATTATAAACGGTAAGTACAACTTCGCTTTGTTTCAGCAATGCAAACTTTATTGTTGTTTGCGGGTTGAACGGATTCGGATAATTCTGGAATAGTTCGTAGCTGTTAATGTTTAGTGCTGCATTTACATTTTGGGAATATTCAAAACTGCCGTCAATATCTATTTGTTTAAGCCGGTATACAAAATTCAAAGCTCCTTTAGGATTAACATCTTTAAAACTGTAGCTTAACTGGGTATTCGAATTTCCGTTTCCTTTAACAAATCCTATGTTTTCCCATTTTTCGCTATCAACCGATCTTTCAATTTCGAAACCGTAATTATTTACTTCGGTTTGTGTTTGCCACACTAAATTAATGCTGTTAGCATCGGCAGAAGCTGTAAAAAGTGATAATTCTACAGGAAGCGGAGACGGTTCGCTTAATTCAATATGATTCTCGGTATTTGTTATATCGCTGAAAGGTGCGGAAAACACAACTGTAAAGTTATTTCCCGAAAAATCCCAATTAATATTAATATCATCAGAATTGAATGAATTGCTGTTAGAAAGACGGAATTTTCCTACTCTCAGGGGAACAGTTGTAATCAAGTCGCTTCCAACATTTGAGGCTATCGACATTTCATCCTGCCCGTCGATGTTTGATATACATACTCCAAGCGGAATATTTTCGAGCTGTGATGATTCATCGATATACGAAAATGCCAGGTCTCCCCCGTTTTTTATTTCCTGGTTAAAACTTAAAATACACTGATACGAAACTAAATTTATATTTTCTCCGCTTGCAGAAATATAAATCTCAAATTCCAATGTTTTATTATCAGTAAATATTCCGTTTTCTAATGTCATTTCATAATTTGTCTGAGCTTTTAAAGAACCAGATAATATTAAAATCATTAAGAAATTTATATAGTAGAAAACATTGTTTCTTTTTTTGTTTTGTATTGCTGTGTTCATAATCTAATCCTGCTAAATAATTTGATATGCATCACATTTGCATGATTTGTGCCACCAGAATATTCACATATTTATATCTTAAATATTGCTTTTTTGAAGTATATTAAGGGTTTTTTTGGGTATTTAAGAAAAATGAGTCGGTATGTTGCGTCAACATTTATTGACGTGTTAACAGAAGTTACAGTTTTAAATTATTGCGAAATATTTAAACTTTATATAAAAAAAACCGGTTATTAACCGGCTTATTCAAAATCTTCATCCCGCTCATTTTTAAGCCTTCTGCTTAAAGCCTGCCTTGTAACGCCGAGATATTGTGCTGCAATGCTCTGATTGTTGTTTGTTCTTTTCAACGCTTCATCTATAAGAGCCTGCTGAACTTGTTTAAGCGTAGGAAGTTTTGTGAAAAATTTTACCAGACTGTCTGCCGGAACTGATTCATCTGAAACATTATTATTTGAGTGAGGCAGAGTATCTGTCTTTATTGTCTTCTTAAATGTTTCAAGTGAAAGTGTACGCGATTTATGAACACTTATTGCATCGTAAATCATAGAACGTAATTCGCGGATGTTTCCCGGGAAATGATAGCAAGAAAGCAATGTTATAAGCTCGGGAGGCGCTGTGGGCTTTTTCTTACCCAGCGTCTTTGCCGCTTCCATCATAAAATAATCAACTAAAAGCGGAATATCATCGGATCTGTCGCGCAGCGGCGGAAGATGTATGTGATGAGTATTAAGCCTGTAATATAAATCTTTACGGAATTCCCGGCTTTCTTGCAACTGATTTAAATCGTGGTTTGTGGCAACAATAACCATTGCATCCGAATATTTAGGATCGTCCGATCCAATCTGATAATATTCGTGTTCCTGAAGCAACCGCAAAAGTTTAACCTGACTTGGGATGCTAAGATCGCCTATTTCATCCAGGAAAATTGTCCCGCCGGCAGCCCTTTCAATTAATCCGGGACGGTCAGTTATTGCATTTGTAAACGAACCTTTTTTATGACCGAAAAGTGTATCCGAAAACATCTGATCGTCTAAACCAGCAACATTTGTAGATACAAATTTCCCTTTTCTTCCGGCAAGAATATGAATAGCGCGCGCAATCAAATCTTTTCCCACTCCTGTTTCGCCGGTAATTAAAATAGGCTCGCTTGTTCCGGAAATAGCCTCCATATATTGGAAAATTCCGCGCATCTGATCGTTTCCTGTAATAATGTTGGAAAATACTTCCGGTTTTTCAAGTTTGTTTGAGAAAAATCTTTGTTTAAGCAGTGAATTTTCAT
The DNA here is from genome assembly GCA_964437215.1 of uncultured Melioribacteraceae bacterium. Classification (GTDB taxonomy): domain Bacteria; phylum Bacteroidota; class Ignavibacteria; order Ignavibacteriales; family Melioribacteraceae; genus JAAYAN01. Next base: position 2,335 of record CAYTFZ010000101.1, read on the forward strand.
TCCTCAGCTCTCTTAACTCAATTGCTCTTTTTACGCTGCTGGTAAGCCGGCTGCTTTCAATTGGTTTCAGAAGATAATCGAAAGCGCCAAGTTTCATACACTCAACAGCTGTTTCAATTTCGTTGTTTCCCGTAATAATGATAACAGGAATATCAGGAAATTCTTTAATAACATCTTTCAGTATTTCATCTCCGGTAATATACGGCATCGAAAGATCGAGCATAAGAATTTCTATTTTTTTGGAAGATATTATATCATGTGCTTTTCTGCTGTCGTTGCAGGTAATAATATTGTTTATACCTGCCTCGTTCAAGGTTATTTCGTAACTGTTTAATAAATTAACTTCATCATCAATCATTAAAACAGGCAATGGCGGAAATAATGTTTCTTCCATATTTTCTCCTCGAATTTATTCCGTAATGTACGGAAGTTTAATTATTGCTGTTGTACCTTTCCCCGGTTCCGATTCAAATTCCAGCAAACCTTTATGATTTAAAATTATATTTGATGAAACCGACAAACCGAGTCCCGTGCCTCCGATATCTCTTTTTGTAGTAAAAAAAGGATCGAATATTTCTTTCAGTGTCAACTGATCCATTCCTATTCCTTCATCGGAAACTTTAATAACAACCATCCGGTTTATAATATCGGCGCTTGTAGATATTGTTATTGCATTATCCTTGTTTTTTAATGCCTGGCAGCTGTTTTCAATCAAGTTTATTAAAACCTGCTCAAGCCGTTGAAAATTACCTTTTATTTTCGGAAGATTTTCATCGTAATTTATAGTAAATCTTGCTGTGCTCTTCCATACCAGATTAGATGTAAGCAAAATAGCCGCTTTAACAACTTCATTAATATCAATTTCCTGTGTTAAATCCGAAGTTTCTTTTCGCGCAAAATCTTTAAGTTCTTTAACAATATTTTTAATTCTGTTCGAACCTTCCGATATTCCTTTGAGCAGCACCGGTATTGATTCGCGGATTTTTGAATATTTTAACCGGTTTCCTACAAAAAAGTCGCCGTTTTCTTCAAAATGTTTGTCGAGAATAGGAATTACGCTGTTCCAGGATTTTTCGAGAATAGGGATATTAAGCATTACAAAGTTGTTAGGATTGTTAATTTCGTGGGCAACTCCCGATACCAATGTGCCGAGCGCAACCATTTTATCAGCCTGAATCAGCTGCTCTTGATGAATTTTTTCTTTTTCTTCGGCTTCTTTTTGCGCAGTTATATCGTGCATCACCAATATGGCGCCTATAATTTCTCCCGCTGAATTATTAAGCTGTTTGCTGTTATTAAGTATGTATTTTATCCTGTTGTCATCCGATTGAATTTTTATCATTAAATTTTCAACTTTTTCGCCTTTAAGCGCTTGCAGAAGCGGAAAATTATTTTCGTGGATAATATTATTTTCGGCATCGTAAATTTTTGTACTGCTTAGTGATATGCTCTTTCGGTTTTTTGACTCTTCCGTTTTAAGAAATTCGCTTGCCGCCGGATTAATTAGCGTAAAATTCCCTTCGAGATCGCAGGTAATAATGCCGTCCTGAATATTTTGCAGAACCGTGCTTAAAAATTCGCGTTCCTGTTCAAGGGCTTTTTCAATTATTTTCTGCTCGGTTACATCAAGAATAATTCCCTGATAGTGGGTTACATTTCCCATTCCATCGTGGCGTAACTGTAAATGGTCATCAATCCAGCGTATTTCGCCCGACTTGTTAAAAATTCTGTAAGTATGCCTTAAGTATTCGTATCCTTCTTCAATAATCCTCAATATTTCGTTGTTGATATAAATAAAATCATCTGGATGAACAATATCCTTATAATAAAGATTTTCAGAATAAAAATCGTTAGGCGTATAACCGTATTGTTTTATATTATCCGATACAAATTCAACAGTCCAATTGCTGTCCGATTTCCATAAAAAGCTTATTGCGGGACTGTGATTAACGATATATGCAAGAACTTCGTTTTTGAAATTGCTTTCAAGCAGTTCCTGTTCGCGTTTCTTTCTTCCTGTAATGTCCTGCTTTACTGCAATAAAATGAGTTATTTCATTCTGGCGGTTGTAAACCGGTGTAATCATCTGTTCTTCAATATACAATTCGCCGTTTTTTTTCTGATTTGTTATTTCACCATGCCAAACTTTTCCGCTTAAAATAGTATTCCATAGCAAGCTCCAAAATTCTTTATCGTGTTTTCCGCTGTCAAGTATTCTTGCATTTTTATAAACGAGATCATTATCATCGTAACCTGTAAGTTTTGTAAACGCACTGTTAATCCATACAATGTCGCCACGCAAATTTGTTATCATAATACTGTTTGCTGCCGCCTCAAGAGCTGTTCCTTGCAGATGAAGAAGTTCTTCTCTTATCCAGTTTTCTGTAATATCCTGATCGGTAATCATCAGAATTTCTTTCCTATTTTCATCTTCCAGATAAATTGTGGTACGCCAAATCTCCATAATTTTTCCGTCAGATTTTATAATCTGAAGCTCTTCTTCGTTTCTTTTTGTTTCTCTTATTTCAGATAAAGTTATTGTATATTGCGTGCAGGAATGTGGACTTAGGTAATCGAAAATACTTTTGCCGATAAGTGATTTATTTCCGGCTGAATACATTTTTTCTATTGAATTGTTGCATTTCAGTATTTTACCAGAAATATCTGTAAATATAATTCCGTTAACTGAATTGCTAAAGGCTTCGGTATAAAAAAATTCTTCCGAATCCGATTTCTCTTTTTCTGTATTTTTTTTATTGTTCTGTTTCATCATCCATTTCTGCTGATAAAAACAACCGTACCAAATGCAAAATAATAAAAATAAATCACTTTGTAAAAAAACATCTTTTCCAAGGTTAACATTCGAATATATTTCTTATTAATTTATACCTTTAAAATAAAAAAAGCGGCAATTATGCCGCTTTTTTTTGAAGCGCTTTCAGTGTAACTATTGAGGGAATTGTACTGACTTGAATAAAGCAGAGCTTGTCTGTTTATAATCAATTACATTTATTACATTATTTAAGTCGTAATCGCCGCTGTTATAGCCTGTTTTGAAAATATTCTGACCTACGAATGAAAAATCGAGAACGTTAACTAAACCGTTTTTATCGCCGTCTCCGCTGTACATTCCGAACAAGCCGGTTTTAAGCTGAGCCTGAGCTGAGGTTCCGTATGCTTTTTCTGAACCGGTTGTAAAATCGTAACTTCCGCCGGATGAAGATAAAGCAACAAGCTGGCTGCTCATAATACCTATATGATTTCTGTGTTTAACTATTACGTAATAATTACCAGCATTTACATTTGCAAAACTCAGGTTTGTACCGTCACTGTTTTTTACTAATCCGTCTTTATAAAGTAAAGCAGCTTTGCGTGCAACTCTGGTATTTGCTTCCACGCCGCTTCTTAATTCTACTAATACCCAGTCAACTATATTTGCATCCGAAGTTGAAATTGTTTCGGTACCTTTGTAATTATTAACAGGATCGGAATAAGGCTGAACAGATGGAATAACATTATTCTTTTTAAGTGTTGTGCTCATTGTATCGGCAACATAAGCTCCCTGCAAGTACACTTTAAGACCTGCAAGTGAAATTGAAGCAACCTTTTCGGAGAAGTTTACTTCATCAATTGATAATGAACCGGTTGATGTTCCATCGAAGTAGAAATATACATAAGAAATTGCATTGGTTACATTATCTACTGCTATTTCCCAGTTCTGTGTACCGCTTAAGGTACCGCTGAATGCTTTTAATCCTGTTCCTGCATTATAGTATTTAATTTTCGGAGAACCTGATATTACTTTAGTTTTAAATTTCAGCACATACGATTTTCCTGCAACTGTTGCTTGGTTCAAATTAGCATATAACATAGGGCGCGTATTATTTGTACCTGCTGTTGTAATATTAAGTACAGCATCGTAACTGCCGGATATAGGAGAAGAAGAATTTACCGAAAATGTGTAAACCGCATCACCTAAACCGTTGCTTTCGCCCCAGCCTGTTTTATTTCCGGACTCGAATCCAGGGTTATTTATAGTATTTTCTCCGGTGCTTCCTGAACTTCCGCCAGGATCAACTGAATAGGTGTATTGCTTGGTTGCTGAGCTCATTATATTTCCTGCTGCATCCGATATTCCGGACACTGTAACAATATATTGCCCGTCAGTGTGATTTGAAGTATTAAGAACAACTTCTGTTGAATTAACTACTGATACCGAACTGACTGTAATTCCGTTATTTATGGAATAATTAGAAGCATTTCCTGCAGATACTGATGTTACAGGTTCGCTGAATGTAATTTTTAATTGCGATACATTTTCCAGACTTGCAGATTGCAGCGATGGTGCTGTTACATCGGCAGAAGGATTTGTATATGTAAATGATGCAGAATTATTTGAAGAAATAGTATTTCCTGCTAAATCTTTAATACCGTTAACAGTTAAGGTAACTGCTGTTCCCGAAGGCAATGCAGATGTTGAAAGAACTGCCGATGTTTCGTTTGAGCTTAAAGATGCGCTATTTACTGTAATTCCTCCGCTTAAAGAATAATTAGAAATATTCTGTGCGGAAGCTTGTGTTATTTTTTCACTAAAAGTTACGCTTATACTGTTTGCAGAAGATGCCAAAGCTGATAAAACCTGCGGAGGAGTTAAATCAACACCGTTATACTGAAAAGCTCCAATTGTTACAGCATTTGCCGGAATTGTGTTTCCGTTAAAATCGGTGTTATATCCTTCAACAGCTACTCCTCCGTTTACAGCTGGAGAGTTGGATTTTACTTGAAAATCGCCGTAAGTGTATGCATCGGAATAAGTTCCGTTAACAAACAGCGGATCTGCCATTCTTTCAGTTGCATTCGATTTATTTTTCCATTGCGTGTTAAATGCAGTCTGATTTGTTGCAACTACTGTACGGGCGTCATTTACAAGTGCTTTCTCATTAGGATATGGCGGGTTTTCCCAGAAACGAATTACGTTACTGCTGACGTTTGGTTTCCAATAAATATTATTATGGAAATTATTGTCGTACCAGATATTATCTACAGGAGCGTTATACCAAATATATCCGTTTCCCATATCAGCATTTTTCCACGAGCCGCATACCTGAACGGTTCCGGCAAAAATGTTGTTAAACACTTCATTGCCTACAAATGTATCGTAATAAGCTTCGGGCGCTGTACGATCCCTGTTTCCTATATATAACGAATACATAGAAGCACAGGTATTATTATAAATTTTAGAGTGCGAAATATTCTGTACAACAAGAGCTGTAGCGGGTGTTCCGGTTCCAACATTTATTATAACATTTCCGCGAACAATAATATCAGTCTGATGGCTTCCCTGAGAGTGGAATTTCATTCCGTTAACTGTTGCTCCCGATATAAAATTATACTCAATGATGTGCCCTTTTCCGCCTGCAACGTCAAGAGCTTCTTCCGAAATATTCTTCCATACATTGTGATGCACCCAAAGGTAATCGCCCGGAGCAGTTATATTGATGCAGTCCTCGCCTTCTGTGTTATAAAATTCGTTGTAGCCTATTTCCATATAATGATTTGGGGCAAAAGTATTTGGTACCGGCACTTTCGAAGGCTGTATCGGGTTATACATTCCAAAACGTGCCTGGCTTCCTTTATCGTATCCGCCGATAAGCTTATTGCGAAGGAACTTGAAGTGCTGTATTCCCATCGTCATATCGTCTACCGGTCTGAATAATATTTCTCCGCGTATTTCTAAATCCTGAATTATAAAATATTTAAAAGCGCCAGTGCGCAGAACCTGATGATAACCGCTGATGTTTTCGCCGCTTATTATCGGTCTGGCCCCCGTACCGTATGCACCTATAACTATATAAGCGCTTGCCGTTCCGCTTTTCTTGTTAGGTATGCGCAGCATTCCTATACGGTCGCTTATTGTTGCCTGTGTAAACATATCACCGCGCTTGAATAAAATACTGTCGCCTGCTGTTATAATATTCCAGTTTGCGTGAAGTTTATCCAAAGTTTTCCATGCGGCTCCGGGGCTTTTACCGGTGTTCGAATCGTTTCCGGTTGAAGATGATATATAATAATTAGTCGCACTTAAAATGCCTGAACATAATACAAAAAATAAGACTTTTTGTAATTTTTTAATTGCGTTTTTCATTTATGTGTTCTCCTGCTTTCCTTCAATAGTTAATTATGATTTAAATCACATTTTTGCTAACATTAACCGTGCCACTTCAAAAAACTTTATATTCAGGCATTTTTCTGGCTTTTTTTTAATATAATTATTTCTTGCTGCAACATATTTTTACACTTGCAAATACCCGTGAAATTAATTTTGACGCGCTTAATATACATATTAGCCAATATTTCAAGGCATTTTATTTATTTATTTCGTTCTTTTTAATATATCTGCTAATATTTTTAATTCTTTTTACCTATTTATCTTATTTACTTTTATTATTGTGCTTTTTATTTGAATTTTATATATTGAACCTCAATATTAATCTTTACTTTTAATTCTTTTAACTATAATTAATAAACGAGGGACTTTATGAAAAAACTTATTACAATTTTACTTGTTTTTACTGCTTTTTTAATGAGCAGTTCGAGCTTTGCTCAG
>CAYTFZ010000102.1:0-4657 GCA_964437215.1 uncultured Melioribacteraceae bacterium
AAAGCCCGTATCAAACGGGCTTCTTTTTAATCAGGTTAGGTGCAAAATTCAGGTTAGTTTTTGTCGTACTTCATTCCTAAAAAGAATGCAGCAATAAATCCGCCGCCTATTCCCGAAATTATAAACAACGGAAGCCAGAATTCATTGCCGGTTGTTTCGTGAAGGGCAAGTCCTGCACCTAAAGTTATCCCGAAACAAAGTACAACAATTCCCAGCCGCAGCCACGTAACCGGATTCCGCTTTGCTTTAAAAAGCTCGTTAATCTGTTCCGGACTCAATCCTTTTTCAATCATCATCTGCCTTTCTCTTGCTCTGAAATAAAGATACGAAAAAATAACAAACGCTGTTGAAAGAAAAAATAAACTGCCTATAACCATATCTTCCATAAATCCTCCAGTATTTACAAAATTTTTCAATTGCTTCTGAACATAAGACTTGTAAATTGATGTGAAAGGTTACAAGATTTTAAAAAATATTTTTCTGTAACCTTTTAGTAAAATTGAAAGTCATAAGTTGCGATGAAAAATTTAACCGATAACGAAATAATTGAATCTGTATTAAAAGGAAATCACGAGGATTATTCTTTAATAATAGACCGTTACAAAAACCGCGCGTATTCACTATTAAAAAAGATGTTGAAAAACGAAATGGATGCCGAAGAAGTTTTGCAGGATAGTTTTCTTAAAGCATTTAATTCGTTAAAATCTTTCAGGATGGAATCGAAATTTTCGACTTGGTTTTACAGGATAATCTATAATACTGCGCTTACAACAATTTCCGATAAAAAACGCAAAATACGAATGGAGATGAAGTCGATAGATGAATGCTATAATCTCGAGGAAACCGCGAACAGCTTTTATTCCGAAAAGAATAATTCCGAAAAATTCATACTCGATTTAGTTGAAAAACTGCCGGTTAAAAATTCGCTTGTTGTAATTTTGTTCTATATTGATAATCTTTCTGTTACAGAAATTGGAAATATTATGGGAATTACAACCGAAAATGCAAAAGTAATCCTTCACCGCTCGCGCAATGCTTTAAGGGATTTACTTATTAAGAGTAATTACCAGGAGAATTTATTATGAAAATAACAGATGAAATACTTAACAGATATATTGACGGCAGCTTAAATGCCGATGAAGTTAAACAACTTTCGGCAGAATTAGAAAACAATGAAGAAGCATTAAAAAAGTTACGCGCGCTTCAAACTGTTCATTCTTCTCTTTTTAAGATTAAAACTTCGGAAGCCCCCGAAGCATTAACGTTGAACGTAATGAATAAAATTTTGAAAAAAGAAAGAGTGGTTGTAAAAGATAAAGTATTTTTCAGGTTTGCATCTTTCATATTCGGTGTATTGGTTTTAACAACTATTGTTTTTGGAATTTATTCAGCAAATACTGAAAGTACAAAAGCAAATCCGGTTATTCAGAATTTGCTTATTCAGATACAAAATTTCACAGGAGATTTTTCCGTAAAAATCAATCCGGAAATTCTTAAAACCGGAAGTCTGATTTTGGCGTTTGTTTTAATTATTGTTTTGTTTTTTATATACGAAAACCACAAAAGATTTATTAAATTTTTAAGCAGGTATTAAATATTTCAAATATTTCCGGAAAACGAATAATTATATTGGTATTTATTTGATAAGTTCTTTGCCGGTAAAATAGACTTCCGAAAAAAGATTATATCCCTGCGAGTTGCCGTTAACCAGTTTACGCGCTTTTAACAGATTTTTTTCTTTAAGCGCCTCCCGTATTTCCTGCTCTTTATCCTTAAGCAAAGCAACAAGAAGTCTGGCAGCAACAGTGCTTGTATTTGCCATGTCAGGTTCTTCAAGAAGCATATCGCCTATTCCAATCATTTCGCCGTATTTTTTATAATTATCTTTGCCCAATAGCTGCGCAAAACCTCTTCCGCGGTATTTTTGCCCGTCAGGAGAACCAGAATTTCCCAAATCTTTCCTCTTATCGTAAAGATCGAAAGGGGTACCGTACGGCGATGAATTTAAGCTTGATTTTTGTTCGTTTACAGGAAGGAAACTTTCAGTTTCGGCCCGGATAATTGCAAGTGCAATTAAAACAAAATCTTTTTCATAAAGATCTACTTCTTTCAGTGCAGTCAGAATAAATGGAAGATTTTCGTTTATATTGTTTTTTGGGGTTTTAGGGAATAATTTATAAACATCGTCAACTGTAATTAATTCTTTTTTCGGCGGTTCTTTTATTTTTGAAGCAATAAGAATCAGAGTATCTATATCTGCAACACCATCTTCCGGAAGACCGTTATCTGTCTGTAATTTTTTTATTGCCAGTAAAGTGCTGTTCCCAAAATTACCGTCAATTTTACCTTTAAAATAACCTAATTTTTGTAAATTTTCCTGAAGCCGCAGAATTTCAGTTCCGCTGTCGCCAAAAGTTAATCCGGACATTTATCCCCCTAACAAAACCAAGAACTTGTAATAACAAAATAGAACTTAAATAAACGATTCCGGCTTGTCAAGAAATATTTTGAAGTAAGAGGTTTTTCCTGATGAAAAGAGGAAAATAAGCCTGTAATTTTCAGCTGAAATCATTTAAAAATATTCCCGACCATTACAGTTAAATATTTCAAAGGAGAATATAAGGCAATTTGAATCTTGCATTCCACTAATGTTCCCGCGGGAATTTTATTTTCGGGAATAATAACGGAAGCGGAATAATAGAAATCATTATGCCCGGGTTTCTGTTCGCGTGAAAAAGTTTTAATTTTGCCTTCTGCAGAATTTCCGGTTAAGGGGTCGTTTATTAAGACGTTCATTCCGGTATTTAAATACTTCCGGTTTTCAGACTCAACCGGAATTTTGATTACTCCCATTGAAAGATCTGCTGCCGAAAGTAAAGTGTCGGTTGAAAAATAATTCAATATTGCACCGGTAATGGGACTTTTAACTATCAGATTTCCGGCATTTTTATTTATAGTTTTTATTTTGTTTTCGTATGATTTAATCTGCGCTAAAATATATTTAACATCTTTATTTTTCAATCCCGTTTTTAGTGAAATGTATTTAAGGCGGTCAATTTCTGTATCAACAGAATCCGATTCGTATAGTCTGAAAACTTCGGAATATTCCTCGGCTGAAATTTTATTTTTTGCAAAAAGAGATTTTTTTCGCAGGTAAATTCTTTTCTGCAAGGCATATTTCCTTCTGCTTGTTTCATATGTCTTCTGATACTCTTTCTGCACCGATTTATCAATATCTGATGTATCTGCCTTTAGCAAAGTTTTAAATTCTAAAATTCTGCTTTTTGCATAGTTTATTTCTTCAAGACTTTGAGCAGAGGTAATAAAAGCAATTGTGTCATTTTTTAATATACTTTCTTCTTCAGAAAGATTTTCTTTGAACGAAATTGCAAAATCTTTTTGCCCTTTCATCTGATAGAAGTGATCAACCGGAGTGTCTTTAAGATAATTTATAAAAGAACTGTGAAGTCCGTTTTCCTCTCCTTTGTAAACAATCCATTCGGCTTTTGGAAAAACAACGCTCTGGAATGTTAAGTAATATGGAATTTCAAAAGGAAGAAATAACAATAATAATAAAAGAGAAAAAATGCACAGGAACAATAATCTTGTTCCGGATTTCAGCTTAAACATTGCCTGCTCATAAAATCTTGGTTAATCTGTTCTTAATTTTATAAAACATCAAAAGCGCCGCCTGAAACCGTTGCCTAAAACTTCGTGAACATTATTGATTATAACAAAAGCATCCGGGTCTATTTCTTTTATCATATCAAGCAAAGGTCCTATTTCCTTAAGCGTAACAACCGTCATAATTACTTCGCGGTCGATGTTCCTATATAGCCCGCGTGTTTTAATAGCTGTTGCTCCGCGGCTTAAATCGTTTATTATATTATGCGAAATCTGCTCGTACTTATCGCTTATGATATATACCGCTTTTGCGTAATCCATGCCGTCAATAATCCAGTCGATAATTTTTGCCGATACAAAAAGCAGCATCAAGGCATATAGTGTGAGTGAAAGAGCCGGTTTTTCGGGGGAAAGGTCTTTAAATTCTATTATAAGTCCGGCAAGAGCAATTACAAAAAAATCTATAATCATAATTGCCTGGCCGGGTTTAATTCCAAAACGTTTTTGCATAATTGAAGCAACAATATCGGAACCGGCGGTAGTTCCTTTAAATTTAAAAATAATTCCCAGACCTATACCTAAAAGTGCCGCACCTATTAAAATAAGAAATAAAAAATCGTGCTGAAGAAGATCTTTTACTGTTTGAGTGTCCTGAAGCCGGAGATTTTTGAATCCGAAAAAATCTCCCCTGAAAAGATCGATAAAAATCGAATTCAATGTAAATCCGAAAAAAGTCCGTGTTCCGAAACTGCTGCCCAGTTCTTTCCAGCCCCAGATAAAAAGGGGAATGTTCATAAACCAGATTGATGTACCGATTGGGATTGTACCGTCGGATAAATAATATAACGCCATTCCGAGTCCGCTTACGCCGCCGGGAACAACTTTAGCTTCCACCAGGAATACGCCAATACCAATAGACATAACCGCTGCACCAAAAGCAATGAACAAGTACTCGGTAATCACATTTTTATTGAAATTATTTTTGGTCATAAAAACCTCTTACGAATTTTTATCTTTCCTTTCTGAAAATATA
>CAYTFZ010000102.1:4757-8883 GCA_964437215.1 uncultured Melioribacteraceae bacterium
AAATCACACAGCAGGTCAATTTTACTTATCGTATCTAATTTTAAGTTCTCTTGCCGGAATCTCGCTTTCTTCATCTTCCCAATCGTATTTTTTATATTTATCTTTCTTTCTGAAAATAATTGAAGAGATAAATCCTGTTATCCCGCCTGAAAGATGCGATTCCCACGAAACACCTTTTTCTAAGGGCAGAATTCCCCAAATCATTCCTCCGTAGAAAAAAATTACAAGCACAGCCAATGTAACGGCGCGTGTATCTTTTTTTAAAATTCCGCTGAAAAAAAGAAACGAAGCCAGACCGTAAACAATTCCGCTTGCTCCTATATGATAAGACTGCCGCGCAAAAATCCATACAAGCAGATTTGTTGCAAAATAGATAATTAAAAATGCTTTACGCGAGGTTTGGGGATAAAAATAAAACAGCGCAAATCCTAAAATTAAAACAGGAACCGAATTGGCAAAAAGATGCATAAAGCCGGAATGCAGAAGCGGAGCAAAAAATAATCCGTATAAACCTTCCGCTTTACGCGGAAGAATTCCGAATGATGAAATTGAAAAACCCGTAATTGCCTCAAATGCTTCAATTATAAAACAAATTATCACTATTAAAACAGGAATTGCGAAGGCTTTTATTATTTTTTCTTTATCATCTTTCATATCATTCAGGAAATAATTCCGAAGCAGCGCTTTCGTCGGTAAACCAAAGTAAATTCCCGGAAGCAGGTTTTATGCGGGCTGCCGGATATTTTTTGTTTTTTGAAAGTATTATTTCTTTAAGGATTTTGCTTTTGGATTTTCCCGCAGCCATAACAATTATATTCGTACTGTTGTTTATCACTTTCCCGGTTAAAGTAATTCTCTTCTGTCCTGTTTTTGGTTGAACAGCAACAGCGCATATTTTGTCCGAATCGAAAAGCGATATCTGATCCGGGAAAATAGAAGCTGTGTGCCCGTCTTCTCCAATTCCCAAAAGTACAAGATCGAATTTCGGCAGTCTGTTTTCCTTATCGACGTTTTTATTTATAAGCTCTGAATATCTTTCCGCTTCCTGTTCGGGATTATCTTCGCCTTGAACTCTGAAGATATGAAGTTTGCTGTTTTTTAATCTGCTAAAAAATAATCTTTCGGCTTCTCCGAAATTACTTTCGCTGCTATCCGGCGGAACACATCTTTCGTCGCCCCAGAAAAATATCACAGAATCCCATATTTTATCTTCGGAATAATTTTCGGCGAGATATTTAAACATTTCTTTAGGCGTATTACCGCCGGAAAGAGCTACGGTTATGTGTTTTTGCGATTTGTTCAGCGTTTTAAAATACCTGACAAGTTCATCCGAAAGTTCGTTTATAAGATGATTTGATGTTTCAAATATTTTTATTTCAGTCTTTCTCATTTTATCTCCTAAAGTTCGCAATAAAGCTCATCGTCGGTTAAGTTTTTACAAGGATACCGCCAGGTGATTCCGGGGATATCAATCAGACTGTCGGAGTTTTCCGGTCCCCACGAGCCGGCAGGGTATCCGTACATTTTAATCGAATTGTCACTATTCCATGCTGCAAGAACAGGATCAACGAATTTCCAGCAGGCTTCAACCGCATCGTCGCGGATATACAAAGTGGAATCTGCGTTCATACAGTCCAATAAAAGCCTTTCGTATGCGCTCGGTAGATATTCGTGCGAAAGATCGGAATAATGGAATTCCATATTTACTGTCTGCACATTAAATCCGCCTCCGGGAACTTTCATACCGAACTTGAGAAGAATTCCTTCATCGGGCTGAATACGGATTACAAGCTGATTGCAAGAGCTGCAGCCGGAACCCATATTCATAAATAATTTATGCGGAGTAGGTTTGAAATGCACAACAATTTCGGTTACACGGGTCGGCATTCGTTTTCCTGTACGTATATAAAACGGAACACCGCCCCAGCGCCAGTTATCTATAAAAAATTTCATTGCAACAAATGTTTCGGTGCGCGAATCGGGTGAAACACCTGCTTCTTCGCGGTAACCCGGCACTATATTTCCCTTGATATGAGAGCTTAAATATTGTCCCCTTATTACATTATTTCTGATGTCTTCATCGGAAAGAGGTCTTAGGGATTGAAAAACTTTTATTGTTTCATTTCGGATAGAATCCGGATCGAAATTAGCCGGTGGCTCCATTGCAACAAGTCCAGCAAGCTGAAGAAGATGATTTTGGAGCATATCGCGCAACGCCCCGGAACCTTCGTAATATCCGCCTCTGCCTTCAACGCCAACGCTCTCGGCTGAGGTGATTTCAATATGGTTGATATAATTTCTGTTCCAAAGCGGTTCGAATATACCGTTGGAAAATCTTGTAACAAGCAGATTTTGAACTGTTTCCTTGCCTAGGAAATGATCGATACGGTAAATCTGTTCTTCCGTAAAGTACTTTTTTATTGAATGATTTAATTCTTGGGCGGATTTAAGATCGTACCCGAAAGGTTTTTCAATAATAAGCCGCCGCCAGGATTTATCGTTGCCGGAGGTATTCAGTCCGCAAAGACCGAGATTTTCGGGAATTACGCCATATAAAGCGGGCGGGGTGGAAAGATAAAAAATGTAGTTCCCGCTGTCAGAAGTAATTCTGTCAATTTTTTCTATTTCGGTTTTAAGATAAACATATTCATCAGGATTGCTTGTATTGATTGAGATATAAAATAATTTTTTCAGAAATTCATCAATTTTTTCATCAGGAGAATTTTTGCTCCTCGAAAAACTTTTTATCCCTTCTTTCATAAAGTTACGGAATTTTTCAACCGAAAAGTTTGTGCGGCTTACCCCTATAACTGCATACTTATCGGGCAAAAGATTTTGCATAAATAGGTCGAATAAATCGGGGATAAGCTTCCGCTTTGTAAGGTCGCCGCTTGCACCGAAAATTACAGTCAGCTGATTCTCTGGTTTTCTCATAACTATACATTATTTTTTTTAAAATAAAACATAAGAATAAAGAAAATAATTTCAGATTCAATATTTATTCTGCAAGAGGGATGGTAAAATAAAACTTTGTGCCTTTTCCGGGTTCGCTTTCAACTTTCAGCTCACCTTTGTTAAGCTCAATAAATTCCTTGCACAAAACAAGCCCCAATCCTGTGCCTTCTTCGTTGTTAGTGCCTTTAGTGCTGACCTGCGCATCAATTTTAAATATTTTCTCAATGTTTTCCGGTTTAATTCCAACACCTGTATCCGAAACACAAATTTCTGCTTTTCTGTTTTTTTTTCTGGAGGAGATTTCAATTTTTCCTCCTTCGGGTGTAAATTTTACAGCATTCGAAACAAGATTTCTAAGCACCGTACTTAAAATATTGTCATCGGCATAAACAATAATTCCATCATTATCAGAATAGGAAAGATTTATTTTTTTATTTTCGGCAGGAATTTTATAAAGAGATGCCGCAATTTCGAAAATGGAATTTAAGCTGATTTTTACAGGTGAATATTCAATTTTACCTGTCTGTACCCGCGACCATTGCAGCAGATTTTCCAGCAGTGCATAAAGGCTTTTAGCCGAACGGTTCATACTTTCAACAATTTGTTTTGTTTCATCATCCGTATTATTTTCAGTCCGTTCCACCAGAATTTCGAGGAGACCAAGAAGCGAAAACAGAGGATTTTTAAGATCGTGCGCTACTATCGAGAAGAATTTATCCTTGCTTTTATTCAGTTTTGCAAGTTCTTCTTTCGATTCCATCAGCTTATAATTAAGCATTTTTAATTCAACTGCCCATTCTTCAAGCTGAACTTTACTTTCAGTTATTTTTTCGATGTACTTTTCATTTTCAATTTCAATTTTTTTCCTTTTTGAAATATCCCGGAATATTGTGAAATATTCAAAATTATCACCTATTGTTACCCGTATTTCCTCGTAATAAAGATTATCGTCAGATAGCATCCTTTCTTCGAATACCTGTACTGTTTTATGCAGCAAAGCTTTTTCTTTGTGGATAAGAACTTTTTTTGTAAGTTCTTTCGGAAATACTTCTTCGATGTTTTTACCCACAAGTTTCTGAAAAGGCGTAAAACGCAAATCTGTATTCGGCGCGTGAAAATCGAGAAGTTTATTGGTCTTATCGAACCTGAAAATCATATCCGGTATAGCATT
>CAYTFZ010000103.1:0-8857 GCA_964437215.1 uncultured Melioribacteraceae bacterium
CCAGAATAATTTTGACGGGATGATTTCATCTATTGAAGATATAACTGAGATAAAGAAAGCAGAAACCCTGTTACGGAGTAGTGAAGAAAAATTCAAAAAAGTATTCTTAACTTCTCCGGATTCAATAAATATTAATCGTTTGGAAGATGGAATGTTTGTTTCTATTAACCAAGGGTTTACAAGAAATATGGGTTATACAGAAAAAGAAGTTATTGGTAAAACTACAATTGAATTAAATCTTTGGGTTGACTTAACCGATAGAGAATTACTTGTTAAGAATTTAGAACAAAACGGAATGGTTGAAAACTTTATAACAAAATTCAGAACCAAATCCGGCGAAATAAAATATGGAATGATGTCGGCAATAATAATTGATTTTGATGGTATCCCGCATCTTTTAAATATAACAAGAGATATTACTGAAAATAAGCGAATTGAAAAAGAATTAAACGAAGCGCGCGCTATGTTAAAAGCTGCTCTCGATCAAAGTTCTGCCGGAATTGCAATTGCAGATGCGCCTGATGGAAAATTACGATATTTAAACGATGCCGGTTTACTAATTCTTGGCGGCATCCGGAATGAAATTATGGAAGGAGTTGGAATTGAACAATATAGTTCCAGCTGGCATCTTGTTGATTTTGACGGAAGACAGTTAAATAAAGATGAAGTTCCGCTTGCAAGAGCAATTATGTTTGGCGAAACCAATTCCAGAGAATTTATTATTCGTAAAAGTCATAAAGATGAGCGGTTTGTTTTGGCAAATGCAACTCCAATTAAAAACGAAGCTGGTGAAGTGATTGCCGGTATAGTTGTGTTTGTTGATATTACCGCCCGCAAGCTTGCCGAACGGGAAATTATTAAAGCCAAGGAGAAAGCAGAAAGTGCTGACAAGTTGAAATCCGAATTTCTCGCGCAAATGTCGCACGAAATACGCTCACCAATTAATACAATATTAAATTCAGTTGCATTACTCAAGGAAGAATTACATAATGCCGATGAGGAAATAAAATCGATCTTCCCAATTTTAGATTCAGCCGGAAGCCGGGTTATTAAAACAATTGATTCAATTCTTAATATGTCCGAACTTCAGCTTGGAATTTACGAACCTCATTTAAAGGAAGTAAATATTCAGGAAGACATACTTAACATTGTTTGCGCTGAGTTCAAGCATTTAGCCGAAATGAAAAATTTGGAATTTATTTACACTTCTGAAACCGATAAAACAATACTAATTGTTGATGAATACAGTACCGGACAAATATTCAGAAATTTACTGGATAATGCTGTAAAATATACAAATGAGGGCAGCATTTCCGTTAAAATATTCAGAAGCGAATCAGGCTTGCTTTCAGTGGATGTTATGGATACCGGCGTTGGAATTAGTAAAGAATTTTTACCGACTCTATTTACTCCTTTCCGGCAGGAAGAACAAGGTTATACCCGAAAATATGATGGAAACGGTTTAGGTTTGGCTCTGATTAAAAAATATTGCGAAATCAATAATGCTGAAATTTCGGTTCGTAGTAAAAAACATTTTGGCACAGTATTTACAATTGAGTTCAAATAATATTCTTTAACTACAATTTAAGAACTTGTTTCAAAAACTTTCCTGTATGGCTTTCCGGATTTTTTGCAATTTCTTCAGGAGTTCCTGCAGCAACAATATAACCGCCTTTATCTCCGGCTTCGGGACCAAGGTCTATAATGTAATCGGCACATTTAATAATATCCAGGTTATGCTCTATTATTACAACCGAATTGCCGTTTTCAACAAGCATATTAAAACAATTTAGCAGCTTGCTAATATCGTGAAAATGAAGTCCTGTCGTTGGCTCATCAAAAATGAACAGCATATTTTTACTAATCTTCTGATTATATAAATGCTGGGCAAGCTTTACTCTTTGAGCTTCTCCGCCTGAAAGAGTGTTCGAAGGCTGTCCGAGTTTGATATATCCAAGTCCAACATCCGAAAGAACTTTTAAAAATCCAGCAATTTTATTGTGATGGCTGAAAAAATCAAAAGCTTCCGAAACGTTCATATCAAGTATTTCAACAATATTTTTACTTCTGTACATAACATCAAGCACTTCTTTTTTAAAACGAGTGCCTTTACAGTCTTCACACTCAAGGTAAAGGTCTGCAAGAAATTGCATCTCAATTTTTACAAATCCGTCCCCTTCGCAGGTTTCGCATCTTCCGCCTGGAACATTAAACGAAAAAAATCCAGGTTTGTATCCTCTCTGCTTTGATAAAGGCATAGAGGCAAAAAGTTCGCGTATATGTTCGTAACCTTTTACATAGCTTATAGGATTCGATCTCGGCGATTTACCGATTGGCGACTGGTCAACAATTTCAATATCCGAAATATAACGCGTTCCGTTAATCGAGTCGTACTTGCCAATTTTAGGAGGATTCTTCCCAAGCAATTTGGCAATACCTCCGTATAAAATATCGTGAACCAGCGTACTTTTACCCGAGCCGCTTACTCCTGTAACTACAACCATTTTTTTCAGAGGAATATCAACGTTTACATTTTTTAAATTATTTTCCCGGGCGTTTCTTACAAGTAATAATTCAGTTTCTTCGGTTCTTCTGTTTTCGGGAAGAGGAATACTTTTTTTTCCGGAAAGATATTGACCTGTAAGCGAATTATCGCATTTTAAAATTTCCGGATATGTATTTTGCGCCATAATTTCGCCGCCGTAAATTCCCGCTTTGGGACCCATATCTATAATAAGATCGGCAGCTTTCATCATTTCGGCATCGTGTTCCACCACCAAAACAGTATTTCCAAGATCGCGCAGGTTTTTAAGCAGCTTTATTAGTTTTTCGTTGTCCCGCGGATGCAGACCAATGCTTGGCTCATCTAAAACATAAAGAGTGCCGATAAGCGCCGAACCGAGCGAAGTGGCAAGATTTATTCTCTGCGTTTCGCCTCCGGATAAAGTGTTGCTTAATCTGTTTAAAGTAAGATAACCCAGTCCCACGTCATTTAAAAAGTTTAATCTTTTTTGAATTTCTTTTAATATTCTTCCGCCGACTGCTGTTTCGTAATCGGTAAGTTTAAGATTATTAAAAAAGCTGCAAGCCGATTCAATTGATAATTCCACAATATCCATTATCGACATATCCGAAATTTTTACCTGAAGAGCTTCTCGCCGTAAACGCGAACCTTTACAAGCGCTGCACTTTGTATATCCCCTGTATTTGCTTAACAAAATACGGATATGCATTTTATAAGTGTCCCGCTCAAGCATCTCAAAAAACTTATTGATTCCGGTAAAACCTTCGTACCCGTTTTTTATAAGTTCTTTTTGGATATTGCTTAATTCTTCGTATGGAATATGTGTGGTAATTCCTTTTGAAGGAGCAGTTCTTATCAAATCTCTGGCAAATTTCCCGAATTTAACACCGCGCCAAGGAGCAATTGCCCCCTCTAAAATGCTTAACTGGGGATTAGGAACCACAAGATCCATATCAATTCCCATAACCCGCCCGAATCCCTGGCATACAGGGCAGGCTCCAAAAGGATTATTAAACGAAAAAAAACGAGGTTCCGGTTCTTCGTAACGAATTCCGCAGCATTCATAAAACTTGTTGAAATGCTTTATTCCATCAGTATCGCTATTAATAAAAACCAGTCTGTCTTCGCCTTCCTTAAAAGTTGTTTCAATCGAATCGGAAAAGAGTTCGCGCATTTTTCCTTTTTGCACAGTCAATCGGTCTATTATAACATAAACCCCTTCTTTCGATTTTGGAAATTTTTCAGCTTCATTAAGATTAATCAGACTTTTATTTTGATAGATTCTGAAGAAACCTTTTTTTATTAGCAATTCGAACTCTTCTTTTACTTTTCTGCCTTCATGCGTCCGCAGCGGAAATCCCAGCAAGAACTTTTCGCCTTCATTCTGCTCTTCAAGCCAGGTAGTTACCGTAGCAACCGAATCTTTTTGTACTGCCTTGCCGCAACTGAAACAAAATGTCTTTCCTATCCGGGCATACAAAAGACGCAAAAAATCATAAATTTCTGTACTTGTGCCAACTGTCGATCGCGGATTTCTGGAACCGCTTTTCTGTTCGATTGCAACCGCCGGCGAAATACCGTAAATAAAATCAACATCGGGTTTGTTTATTCTTTCTAAAAATTGCCTTGCATAAGAAGAAAGACTTTCAACATACCGCCGCTGTCCTTCTGCGTATATAGTATCGAAAACAAGCGAAGATTTTCCGCTTCCGCTTACTCCGGTTACAACAATAAGCTTATTCCTCGGAAGTTCAAGCGAAATGTTTTTAAGATTATGCTCCCTTGCCCCTTGAATAATGATTTTATCTTTTGGATATTTTGAGTAATCTTTTGCCGGCATAATTTAACCAATTTATTAAACATCAAAATTACAAAAAATTATACATACCGTGAAAAAATGTTGCGAGAAAAAGTTTGACAACAAATTAAACAATCAAGAATATGTTTCGTCTTAAGAATATAAAATTTTATAATATAGCAGGAAATAAAAATGAGCAACAATAGGAATAAAGTCTGTCCGGTTGAAATAGCTGGCGGGCTCGATAATTCAATCAGAAAAATATTTCAGAACCCGCGTAAAATATTAAAGCCATACTTAAACGAAGGAAATGTTGTTTTGGATTTAGGATGCGGACCAGGCTTTTTTTCCGTGGAGATTGCAAAGATGGTCGGTGAAAAAGGGAAAGTGATTTCTGCGGATTTACAGAACGGAATGCTTGAAAAAGTTAAAAAGAAAATTAAAGGTACCAATTTAGAGAAAAGAATTTTTTTGCATAAATGCGATTCCGATAAAATAGGACTTAAAGAAAAAGTCGATTTTATACTAGCTTTTTTTATGGTTCACGAAGTTCCTGATCAGGAACAGATGTTTAATGAATTAAGATCAATCCTTAAATCCGGCGGAAAATTTCTGATTGTTGAACCAGATTTTCACGTTTCAAAAAATGCTTTTTCAGAAATGATTATTAAACTTGAAAAGGCTGGATTTAAAATAATTGAAAAACCTAAAATGTTTTTATGCAGAGCTTTGCTGTTAACTTTGTAAACAAAAAAAGGCTGCATAATGCAGCCTCTTAATTTTATTGCATATTATGATAAACTGATTGAACGTCATCGTCTTCTTCCAATGCATCAATAAGTTCTTCAATTTCCTTCTGCTGTTCTTCGTTAAGTTCTTTCATATTATTGGGAATGTACTGAACTTCGGTTGCGGTAATTTCATAATTTTTCTCTTCAAGCGCTTTTTGCATACTTCCAAAATCTTGAAAAGAAGTATATATATAAATAAATTCGTCATCGTATGAAAGTTCATCTAGCCCGAAATCAATTAATTCAAGTTCAAATTCATCAATATCTTCAATCTTCGATTTTTCAATTTTTAACAAGCCTTTTTTATCGAACATAAATGCAATGCTTCCGGAATTGCCTAAAGTCCCTTCGTGTTTACGGAAAATATGGCGAATACTTGCAACAGTTCTGTTCGGATTATCAGTAGCTGTTTCAATCAAAACAGCAACACCATGAGGTCCGTATCCCTCATACACAATTTCTTCGTAGCCGCTTGTATCTTTCGACGAAGCTCTTTTAATAGCTGCTTCAACCTTATCTTTTGGCATATTTACGCTTTTTGCATTTTGAATTGCCATGCGTAATTTCGAATTTGATTTTTGGTCGGGCCCCCCTGCTTTAACAGCTATTTCAATATCTTTGCGTACACGGTTAAATGCCTTACTCATTTTTGCATAACGGGCAAACATTTTATGTTTTCTCGTTTCAAATATTCTTCCCATCGGAAAATCCTATAATATTTTTATTAAAACTGTTTTTTTAAATTTAATAATTAATTTTAAGGAAAAATAATTTTTTTTCAGAAAAAATTCTACAGTGTTTAAAAACAAAAAAGCCCTCGTTATGAGGGCTTTTTACAGTTATATTCGTTTTTAAACTACTTTAACGTCTTTAGCTTGTGGACCTTTTTGTCCCTGACTGACTTCAAACTCAACACTCTGACCTTCTTCAAGAGATTTGTATCCGTCAGCTACTATAGACTGATAATGAACAAATACGTCTTCTCCACTAGCTTGTGAAATGAATCCGTAACCTTTTGAACTGTTGAACCATTTAACGGTTCCTTTGATGCGCTCTGCCATAAACAGTGCTCCTTAAAAAATAATTATAAAAAAAATAGTAAATTGAGCAGAGCTTTGAAGCGGGGAAAAACAATAATACTTAAAGATACTGTCAATTATTACTTAAAAAAGAGTTTATTAAACTCTTGCGGAGAGTCAGGGATTCGAACCCCGGAAGGACTTACATCCTTAACGGTTTTCAAGACCGCCGCATTCAACCACTCTGCCAACTCTCCAATTCAATAAATAAAAAACACAAAATACAATAAACAAGGACTTTTAATATACAGTATAAAAAAAGAAAAACAAAATATTTTTTTGTTAACCTTATTATGTTTACAATATTAAATTTAAAATTATTAAAATTACATCAAGAAAAAAATTGAGATAATGAAAAAAACAGCTTTTGCAGAAAAAAATAGAATAATTGAATTACTGTCGAAAAAAAATATTATTCCTGTTTCGATTTCCGAAAAACAGTATAATTTCGAAATAATTTTCGGAAGTAAAAAGGAAAAGTGCTGCCTGAATATTTATTTTGGCAAAAACGGCGTAAAAAAAGTTCTTCAAGGAAAAAAAGACAGCCAAGTATACTCCAGTATTTCCGAAGTGCTTGGAATTAAAAAGGCAGAAGAAAAATCTCGGCTTTATCCAAGTAACTACATAGGATCGGATGAATCGGGTAAAGGTGATTTTTTTGGTCCTCTTGTTGTTGCCGCAGTTTATCTGAACGAAGATATCCAACAAAAAATTTCCGGTCTCGGTGTGCAGGATAGTAAAAATTTGTCTCCTTTCCAGATTGAAACAATAGGAGAAAAATTGCTGGATTTTCTTGATGGAAATTATTCGGCAATAATTTTAATTCCATCGGAATATAATCAAAGATATTCCGAGTATAATAATCTTAACAGTCTTTTAGAATCTCTTCATGTTCAAGCTATCGGCAGACTGTTGGAAAATAAGAAACCTGAACAGATAATTATAGATGAATTTTCAAAAAAAGCAGTCACGTTCGGAACCAGATACGATTTAACCGGAATAGAAGTAATTCAAAGAACTAAAGCAGAAGAATTTCAGGCTGTAGCTGCAGCATCGATTATTGCAAGGTATAAATTCGATTGCTGGTTTAAAGAACAGGAAAGTTCGGGAATTATCCTGCCAAAAGGAGCATCAAATGCAGTTGATGAAGCTGCTGCAAAACATTATAAAAAATATGGAGATGCTTTTTTTGAAAAATATGCTAAATTGCATTTTAAGAATTTTATTAAGATGAAAAATATCAATATTTGAGGCAAAGATGTCATCCGAAAAGAAAATAAGAAAAATAGGAATTTTAACCGGCGGAGGCGATTGTCCCGGTTTGAATGCGGTGATAAGAGGTGTAACAAAACCTGCTTTCGATTTCGGTTTGAAAGTTATGGGAATTTTTGACGGATTTGAAGGCTTGGTGGAAGGTAAAGCAAACGAACTTTACGATAGGGATGTTTCGGGGATATTAAACCGAGGAGGAACTATTCTCGGATCATCAAATAAAGGCGACCCGTTTCACTGGCCGGAAATGTCTGACGGAGAAATTAAAATTTTTGACAGGTCACAGAAAGCTTTAGAGAATTACCACGCTTGGGATTTGGATGCAGTTATAGCAATAGGCGGCGACGGAACAATGACTATTGCCCAAAAGTTACGAGATATGGGAATGAACATTGTAGGCGTTCCGAAAACGATTGATAACGATTTACAGGCTACTGATTTAACCTTTGGTCACGATTCTGCAGTTTTTGTTGTTGCCGAAGCCCTTGATAGACTTCATACCACTGCATCTTCGCATCACCGGGTAATGGTAATTGAGGTTATGGGCAGATATGCCGGATGGATTGCCCTTAACGGAGGTCTTGCCGGCGGAGCCGATATAATTTTAATACCCGAAATTCCTTTTGAATGGCAATACGTTTACGATAAAGTTATTTCCAGAAATATGCGCGGAAAAAGGTTCAGTATTATTTGTGTTGCCGAAGGAGCAAAACCTCTTGGCGAAGAAATGAAAATTAAAGAAATAGATAACAAAAGAACCGATGCAATACGGCTCGGCGGAATAGGTGAATATGTTTCGGACAAAATATCGCAGGAGACGGGATTGGAAACAAGATTTACTGTTTTAGGGCATCTGCAGCGCGGAGGAATTCCCACTCCCTTCGACAGAATTCTTTCAACCAAATTCGGAACATCGGCTATTGAATTGGTAATGGAGAAAAAATTCGGCAGAATGGTTGCTCTGAAAGGTGATAAAATTATTGATATTGATATTAAGGACGCAATTTCACATCAAAAACTTGTAGAACCCGATAATCAGGGTGTGAAAGCTGCAAAAGCCGTAGGAGTTTCGTTCGGGACAAAATACTTATAATTTTTCTTGCTTTTTTTTTAATATTGGATTATGTTAGGACTCGTTCTTTTGGAAAGTTCTTAAAAATAAGGGGTCGTAGTTCAGTTGGTTAGAACGCCTGCCTGTCACGCAGGAGGTCGCGAGTTCGAGTCTCGTCGGCCCCGCTCTTAAAGCCTTGTAGATAATAATTTGCAAGGTTTTTTAGTTTTAAACGGAATAAAAATGAAATGGCTTACATACATAATATATTCAAAATCGATTGATAAGTTTTATACTGGTTACACCCAAAATTTATCTTTAAGATTAGCAAGGCACAATTCC
>CAYTFZ010000104.1:0-8806 GCA_964437215.1 uncultured Melioribacteraceae bacterium
AATTCTGTTTATATTTCGAACAGGAAATTAACCTCTGTGAAAATATTAAAATAATGTCGAAATCAAAATTAAGCAGATCAATTACAGAAATAAATATACTTTTGGCGGAAAAATTCGGAATTCCCGAACGAAGCAAAAATCTGCCCGACCCGCTTGATTTGCTGATTGCCACGATTCTTTCACAAAATACAAACGACAATAATTCGTATAAAGCGTATTCAAACCTGAAATCGAGCTATCCCGATTGGGAAATGCTTATAAATGTTTCGGAAAAAGAATTGGAAGTAGTTATTAAATCTGCCGGACTTGCAAAACAAAAATCTGCCGCTATTAATAATGTTATAAATACTTTATCGGAAACTAACGGCAAACTTTCGCTGGATTTTTTGCGCAAAAAAACCGATGAGGAAATAATTGAGTATTTAACAAATTTTAACGGAATCGGTGTAAAAACCGCAAGCTGCGTTTTGATGTTTTCACTCGAAAGAAATGTATGTCCCGTTGATACTCACGTTCACAGGACTTTAAACAGAATCGGGCTTGTTAAAACATCCTCGCCGGATAAAACATTCTCAAAGATTAACAAAGATTTCCCAAATGGAATTGCACATCAATTTCATACAAATTTAATTAAACTGGGAAGAATATTCTGCAAAGGTCAGAAGCCTTCTTGCAGTTTTTGTCCGGTAAACGAAATCTGCAAGTTCAAAGAAAAATCATTTTCTAAAAGCGGAGCTGCCGAAAAAGAAGGTATTCTTTTGCTCGACAAAATCGGGGATTATATTCCGGAAGGAAAAAATTAAATGTGGATTTTATTTGCCTCACTTAATCCTGTAATGGAAGCTTTGCGAAGCCTTTTTGTGAAAAAGGCAAGCCACATTACAGAACCGGTAATTATATCGTGGTGCAACAACATTATTCCACTTTTAATTTTCAGTCCGTTACTTTTTTTTATTGATTTAAAATTTAATGGCTGGTTTTTCTTCGGAGTCATCGGTTCAGCAATCTTAAATCTTATTGCAACAATCCTTTATATGAACTCAATAAAAAACGGACAGATTTCGAAAGTAATGCCAATGATGAGTTTTTCACCGATGTTTTTGCTTTTTACATCACCCCTAATGGTTGGCGAGTTTCCTCATTTTGGGGGAATAGTGGGAATTGTTTTAATTGTAGCGGGCTCTTATCTTCTTAACATTACATCATCTTCAGGCGGAATATTTGCCCCGTTCAAATCGCTTTTAAAAGAAAAGGGAACGCGCTATATGTTTTTTGTTTC
This sequence comes from uncultured Melioribacteraceae bacterium, assembly GCA_964437215.1. Classification (GTDB taxonomy): domain Bacteria; phylum Bacteroidota; class Ignavibacteria; order Ignavibacteriales; family Melioribacteraceae; genus JAAYAN01. Next base: position 1,280 of record CAYTFZ010000104.1, read on the forward strand.
TGTTATTTGGGGGTTTTCTGCCAATTTTGATAAGATTTCCATCAACAATTCTTCAAACTTACAGCATATTGCATTTGTAAATCTGTTTATTTTTATCGGAATGACAATAATAAATCTGTATTTAGGGAATTTTAAAAAGGAGAATTTTACTGGAAATTTTAAGAATTTAGCGATGATAAGCACATTTACATCAGGCGCATTTTTCTTTCATATGACGGCTTTATCTATGACGCTTGTTGCTTATGTTGTGGCAATGAAACGTCTTTCGGGAATAATGTCGGTAATTCTCGGTCATTTTATTCTTAAAGAACCGGGCATCGAAAAAAGATTTTTGGGAGCTTCAATTATGTTTGCAGGTGTTCTTTTAATTCTATTTACTTAAATCGGACATAATGTTTTATTTTAATTGAATCTTAATTATATTTATTCTGTTTGTAATTTCATTTAAGGAAACAAATGCAGAACAGAATAATTGATGATATATATATAAATATTCCTGAATCAGCAGATTATAAAATTTCTGCCAGAAAAAATGATTTATTAGACGGACTTAAGAAAAATGAACTGATAAATGTTTTACGGATTATGCATCTTTCGCGGGCAATTGACGAAAGAGCTATGAAACTGTTAAAACAGGGCAAAACTTTTTTCCATATGGAAAGCGGCGGACACGAAGCCGTTCAAACCGCATTCGGATTAAGTATTAAAAGGGGAATTGACTGGGCTTTTCCGTATTACCGCGATTTATCTTTTATGCTTTCGATGGGAATTAAACCCGAAAAAATATTTTTACATTTACTTGCCCGTAAAGATGATTTAATGTCTGGAGGAAGACAAATGCCCTGCCATTGGGGAGTTAAGGAATTGAACATTCCGTCGCAGTCGTCACCAACGGGAACACAATTTTTACAAGCTGTTGGAACCGCAATGGTAAATAAAAAAAACGGAATTAATGCGGTGACTTATGTAAGCAGCGGAGAAGGAACTACAAGCGAAGGTGAGTTTTTTGAAGCTGTAAACTGGGCTTCGCGCGAAAAACTTCCGGTGGTTTTTGTAATTCAAAATAACAAATGGGCAATTTCAGTTCCTGTAGAAAACCAGAATGCAGGGAAAAACGGCTCGGTAGCCGAACTGCTGAAAGGTTTCGAAAATCTTTACAGACAAAGGATAGACGGCACTGATTTTTTGGTTTCAAATGCCGCAGCTGTTTCCGCAATTAAATATGCCCGCTCGGGAAAAGGTCCGGCGCTTGTTGAAGCGGATGTAGTAAGATTAGGCTCTCATTCTTCTTCGGATGATCAGCGGAAATACCGACAGGCAGAACATTTGGAAGATGAACAGGAAAGATGCCCGTTGAAGCAATTTTCGACATTGTTAATAAAAAACAATATTCTTACTGAACTTGAATATCCCGGATTTATCAAAGAAATTGAAAAAGAGGTTAAAGAAGCTGCCGAATGGGCATTGATGCAGGCGCCGCCAAATAAAAAAGAAGCTGCAAGATTTGTGATTGATGAAAGCGGAATGCATGATAAACTTGAATACAATAAACCGGGAGTGACATCCAAACCGATAGTAATGGTTGATGCAATAAATCACGCTCTTCACGAAGAAATGGAAAGAAATGATAAAATTTATATTTATGGCGAGGATGTTGCCGATTTAAAAGGCGGAGTTTTTACTGCAACCAAAGGATTATCAACTAGATTCGGGAATGAAAGGGTTTTTAATTCACCTTTAGCCGAAGCAAGTATAGCAGGCACAGCAATCGGGATGGCATTAGCCGGTTTTAAACCATGCATCGAAATACAATTTGGCGATTACATCTGGCCTGCTTTTATGCAGTACCGAAATGAAATGGCAACAATGCGGTACCGTTCGAATAACCAGTTTGAATGTCCTGTAGTAACCCGTGTGCCCGTCGGCGGTTACATTCACGGCGGATTGTATCACAGCCAAAACATTGAAGGTTTTTTTGCTCATATTCCCGGAATATTTATTGCATATCCATCAAACGCAGCTGATGCAAAAGGGCTGCTGAAAACTGCATTGCGTATTAATGATCCCGTTTTGTTTTTAGAGCACAAAGGTCTTTACAGGCAAAGTTATGCTATGTCGCCCGAACCTGATGTAAATTATCTTCTCCCGTTTGGAAAAGCAAATATAGTTACACAAGGCGAAGATTTGACAGTAATTACGTACGGCGCTATGGTTCACGAATCGAATTTCGCAATAAAAAAACTTGCCGAGGAAGGATATTCTATTGAATTGATTGATATCCGCACTATTTCACCGCTTGATGAAGAAACAATTTACAAATCTGTAAAAAAAACAGGGAAGGCAGTTGTAATAAACGAAGACTCGCTTACCGCCGGATTCGGAGCAGAAATTGCTTCGCAGATAGCAGAAAACTGTTTCGAATACCTTGACGGTCCGGTTAAAAGAATTGCAGCGGCAGATACCCCCATTCCGTATTCTCCGGATTTAGAGAATGAAATACTGCCGAACCGCGAAAAGTTATATTCCGAAATATTGAAAATATTAAATTATTAGCTGTACGGAGAGTGAAATGAAAGTGAACGTTATAATGCCTAAAATGGGAGAGAGTATTACGGAAGGCACAGTTATTAAATGGCATAAAAAACCAGGTGATAAAATCAGCAAAGACGAAATATTATTTGAAATAAGTACAGATAAAGTTGATACCGAAATTCCTTCGCCGGAAGACGGCATTTTACTTGAAATTAAAGTTGAAGAACAGGAAACTGTTGCAGTTGATTCTGTTGTTGCTGTTATTGAAACTGAATCAGAAAATGCTGCAATTTCAGAAAGCAGCAGCGAAGTAATAGAAATTGTAATGCCCAAAATGGGTGAATCTGTTACGGAAGGAACAATTATAAAATGGCATAAAAAACCAGGAGAAGAAGTTAAGGCAGATGAAATTTTATTCGAAATAAGCACCGATAAAGTTGATACCGAAATACCTGCTCCGGCTGATGGCGTTTTAACCGAAATTATTGTTGAAGAACAGCTGACTGTTGAAGCAGGGACGATTGTAGCAAAATTATCAGTAAAAGGCGGGGAAATAATTGAAAAAGAAATAGCAGATTCAGAAACAAATCCTGCAAATACCGAAATAAAATACCGTGCTGAAAAGTTTTTTTCTCCATTGGTTTTAAAAATTGCAGCTGAAGAAAAAATTCCATTATCGGATTTAGCACAAATAAACGGCACAGGTGAAAACGGAAGGATTTCTAAAAAAGATGTTCTAAAATATCTTGAAAAAAGAAAAGCCGGACAAATTAAACCTAATCCGGAAAATAATGGAAACAAAACAATTTATCTATCGGAAAGTGAAGAAAACCAGCCTGCAAAAATTGAAGAAAGATTCGAAATAATTCCAATAGATAACGTACGGAAAAAGATTATGCAAAATATGATTATTACCCGCGATACTTCCGTGCACGTTACTTCTATAGTTGAAGTGGATATGTCGAGAATTTATAACATCATCAAAGAAAAGAAAGAAGAATTCTTAAAGAATGAAGGAGTAAAACTTACTTATATGCCTTTTATTTCGTATGCCGTTATTAAGGTTTTGTCGGATTTCCCGCTGATGAATTCAACAATTAAAGAAGATGGAATAATTATTAAAAAATATGTTAATCTTGGAATTGCGGTTGCAGTGGAACCGAACGGATTAATTGTTCCTAATATAAAAAATGCTCAAGAAAAAAGCCTGATTAGTCTGGCAAAAGAAATTGCAGATTTAGGAGCGAGAGCACGGAATAAAAAGCTTTTACCGGAAGATATAATTGACGGTACTTTTACAATTACAAATTACGGAGTTTTCGGCTCGCTTTTCGGCACTCCTGTAATTAACCAGCCGGAAGTTGGAATTATCGGGGTAGGTGCAGTTACTAAAAAGCCTGTTGTTCTTGAAATTGACGGGATTGACACAATTGCAATAAAACCGATGATGTATCTCTCTCTCAGTCACGACCACAGACTTATTGACGGAATGCTCGGAGGAAAATTCCTTAAAAAAATAAAAGAATATTTAGAAAACTATGGAAGCAGCCTTTTTTAATTGTTCTATTTTATATTATTTTTGTTGTGGGCTATTTTAATAATAACCTATTCTTAATCTTAAAATTTAATCTTAATCTTGTATGATAAATAAGCACCAGCAGCAGCACCGCGATAAAACTGAAAAAACACGAGAAGAACTCGGCAAAAGACCCGACTGGCTGAAAATAAAAGTGCCTATCGGTAAAGCTTTTTCGGAAGTGAATAATATAATTCGTAAATCAAAATTAAACACTGTATGCGAAGAAGCACGCTGCCCTAATCAGGCTGAATGCTGGAATAACAGGACAGCTACATTTATGATACTTGGCGATACGTGTACGAGAAGCTGCGGGTTTTGCAATGTTAAAGTGGGGATACCGAACGAGCTTGATTTGGATGAGCCCCGCCGCGTTACTGAAGCTGTTTTAGAAATGGGACTTAAGCACGTTGTAATTACTTCAGTAAACCGTGATGAACTTAACGACGGCGGAGCTTCAATTTTTGCTGATACGATAAGAATGATCCGCGAGAAAGCTCCTTTGTGCAGCATCGAAACACTCATTCCCGATTTCAAAGGCGAAACTGATGCGTTTGAAATCCTCATGAAAAATCCGCCCGATATTCTTAATCATAATCTTGAAACCATCGAAAGATTATATCATGCAGTTCGTCCTCAGGCAAAATATAAAAGAAGTCTGGAACTGATAAAATGGTTCAGCGGTAAGGGACTGAAAACTAAAAGCGGAATTATGGTTGGAATAGGTGAAAAACCATCGGAAGTAATTGAGTTGATGCACGACCTGATAAAACATAAATGTGATATCCTTACAATTGGCCAATATCTCCGTCCTTCTGCTATACATCTTCCCGTCGACAGGTATGTGCCGGTTGAAGAATTTCAAATGTATAAAATAGCCGGATTGGAAATGGGTTTTAAAATTGTTGAATCCGGTCCTCTTGTAAGAAGTTCATATCACGCTGATAAACACATATAATTTAAATCACAAATTATTAATTATATTGTTGCTTTATTTTATTGGTTAATTTGTTTAGTAATAACAACATAAATATAAATAAGGATTAAGTTATGGTAACAATTATACAAAAACACATCATCTTAATAGTATTTTTATATTTTGTAACATCAATAAATTCGCAAACGATTGATGAGGAATATAATCCGGACTATCTGAAATGGCTTGAAAAAACCACTCAGGAAGTTTCTGCTTACGGATTTGTCCTTGGTGAAATTCCTGCTCCTTATAAAGTTCATACCGAATTGCCAGAATATTTAAAAGAACAAATAATAACCAGAGATTTTCTTGCCCGTAAATATGATTTAAGAGATGTAACCGGAGCTTTGACATCAGTAAAAAATCAGGGAGGGTGCGGTTCCTGCTGGACATTTGCAACGATGGGGGCGCTTGAAGCACGCTGGCAGATAACAGGGAAAGGTACGTACGATCTTTCGGAAGATAATTTAAATACATGCCACACGCCTTTTTTATGGGCACCTTGCGAAGGAGGTAACCGCGAACTGGCTTTGGCATATCTATCACGCGGTTCAGGTCCAAAATTGGAGACCGATGATCCTTACAGCCAGTATAATACATCTGTCGATTGTCCTGATGGGCTGATTCCTCAAGGGATTGTAACTTCAGGCTGGTTCCTGCCTTCAACAGATTCAGACTTATTAAAAAATATGATAATGGATTACGGTGCATTATATACAAATATGCGATGGGAAGATGCATCTTATAATTCTGCAAATAAAACCTACTATTATTCAGGAACAGGAAGTACAAATCATGCTGTTTTGCTTGTGGGCTGGGATGACGATAAAGTAACAGCCGGCGGAACAGGAGCCTGGATAATAAAAAACAGCTGGGGAGCCAGCATGGGAGAATCCGGTTATTTCTATATTGCTTATCAGGATTCAAAGGTTAATTCTACAGTTGCTCTGTTTAAGGATTACAAAGATTATAATCCTTATGAAACTATTTCAACATATTCGGAAGCAGGGTGGATTGGCAGTATTGGATATAGTTCAAGTTCTGCTGACGCTTTAGTTAAATTTTCAGCATCGGGGAATATTCATCTTACAAAAATAGGAACATATACAAATTATCCAGGAGCTGTTGTAACTATTGATATTTACGACAGTTTTAACGGAACAAATTCACTGACAGGTTTATTAGGTTCCGTGAGCGCTCAGACTTGTACATATTCGGGTTATCATACTTTTGATATAGATGAACCAATTTCAATTGAAGACGGAGATGATTATTATATTAAAATAAGATACCAAACAACAGGATATAATTATCCTATTCCAGTAGAAATGAGTAGCGGAGGTTATGTTACAGCAGAATTAGAAACAGGTGTATTCTGGATTAAAAGCACTTCCGGATCAAATTGGTCAGCAATAACCAGCACATATGATCCTTGCGTTTATGTATATTCTAATACAAATGATATTATGCTAACCGACGGTTCTGCTTATGAACCGCAGCCGGTTATCCCGAATTCAAATAATAATTCTATCGGCCGTTTCAAACTGAATGCACAGACTTCGGGAGCTATATTGAACTCGATTAATTTTACTTTTTCCGGTACTCCTTCCGGAATTAATAATGTTAAGCTTTGGAGTTCTTCAGATTCGGTTTACGGAGGGGATACACAAATAGGGGAATCTCAGCTGTATAGTTCAACAATTACTTTCAGCGGATTAACATCTGAAATTACGGAAGATGGAAATTACTATTTTCTTACTATTGATTTGGGAGAATCAACTGGAGAAATAAGTGCTTTTATTTCTGATAATTCAGCAATCGAAATATCGGGAGGTACTGTTGCCGGTACAATACTAAATGCTAAATTGAGCAAAGACGGAAATGTGCTTCCTGTAGAATTAATATCATTTAATTCTACAATTTCTTTCGGTAAAGTACTCGTCAATTGGCAGACAGCAACAGAAGTAAATAATTTTGGATTTGAAGTGGAAAGGTCAACGGTTAAGGGTGAATGGTTAACTATTGGTTTCGTTGAAGGGGCGGGGAATTCAAACTCGCCGAAATATTATTCATATACAGATTTTAATGTAAACTCTATATCTGCTTACAAATCCGATGATATCCTTAAATACAGACTTAAACAAATTGATGCGGACGGACAAATTGCATATTCAGATATAATTGCTATTAACATTTCCGAATTAAAATCTCTGCCGCAAGAGTTCTCTTTGGAACAGAATTATCCTAATCCTTTTAACCCTGTTACAACAATAGGGTTTAATCTGCCGGAAAAATGCAACGTTAAAATAAATGTATTTAATATTTTAGGTAAAAATATTACAAAAATTACTGATAGAGAATATCAAGCCGGTTTTCATAAAGCTGAATTTAATGCAGCATATTTACCTTCGGGAGTTTATTATTATAAAATAGAAACTTCAAA
>CAYTFZ010000105.1:0-2909 GCA_964437215.1 uncultured Melioribacteraceae bacterium
TAACCTACTTTTTCGCCGTTTATCCAGATATACATCGCGGAACTAACGCCGCCGAAATGCAGAAATATTTGTTTTGAAAGCCATTTTTCCTGCACATCAAAAGAAGTAATATAACTGCCTACGGGATTACGGAAATTATAGGTTGTGAAATTTGCAGGCGGCTCGCTTGTAACGCGGGGAGGGTCGCGCTTAAAGGGATATGAAATGTTTGTATAAACAGGTATTCCAAATCCCTGAAGCTGCCAATTCCCCGGCACTCTTATTTCGTTCCAGTCATTTACGGGATAATCCGGCTTGTAAAAGTTTTCCGGTCTGCTTTGCGGGTCGGGTGAAAACTTAAACTTCCAGACTCCGTTAAGCGAAATTACGCCTGAGTCACTATTTTTTTCATCGGACAGGAAAGGTGAAGAATGCGTTTTTTCTTTGTTTATTTCATTTATGTCAGGATTCTCCCAATCGTTAACAGCTTGAGCGAACGAGCTATTTACAAATCCTAAAAACCCGGCAAATAAAACCAGATAAACAAATTTCTTCATCTTCAACTTTCCTTGAATTTTTACTCAAATCACATTTCGAAAGAACTAACGTATTCCTACAATTCTGTAAGTAACAGTTGAACTTCCTCGTCCTTCGCTTTCGTCATCAATCCCGACCATCAGTTTTATTGCCGATACATCGCTGTCAATGTGATACCATATTTCTGCAACACCATGAGTTCCAAGTCCCTTTTTATAAACTTTGCCGGCAACTTTTAAAGGATTTCTATCGCAGGATCTGTTTGTTGCAAGAGTACTCCATCCCTGAAAAGTTTTAAAAGGTTTGAATTCTGTCAAGGAAACTTCGCTGCCGTCTTTCTTAATCAAAACAGGTTCAAGAACATCCGTATGATCCCAATCGGCAGAGCTATCAGGGTCGGTAATCATTATTGCAATAGATCTAAATCCTTCCACCGGAACATTAGATTCCACAGGGTTATCGCCGAATTTAATTATAGGACTTTCATACAGAATTTCTGCAATCGTATAATCGCGCGAAACCGGAAGCGACGGATTAAATCCTTTCTTAAATGCTTTCGCAATTATTTTGGAATCAGTTAAAATTTCGATCGGTCCGGCGTATAAATCAGACGATTCGTCAGGTTCGCTTCCGTTCATTGTATACCGGATTTCCGCATCTTTAACCGGCGGAACAATTTCAATTTTCTGAACGCCTTTATAAATTGTATTTTCCAAAGGATTAATAACCGGGGTTGATAAAAATGGAGAGCCGGTAATCATTGAAGATAAATCCGTTCCCTTATTTACAAGACTTATCCGGAAAATATATCCTGTATTTTTCAATTTCACTTGATAATCCGGACGTACCCCAGGACCGCAGCTTGCACCGCCAAGTCCGTTTTGCTGCGCATCAATATTGAAGAAAATTTCTTCCCGTCTGGTTATTTCTGAAAAACTTTTTTTGTCGAGGTCATTTTCGCTGAAATGTAATGCAGTAGTTTCAAGATTCGGAAACCCGAACACTGCGATCCCGATTCCGTCATTATCCGTAAGCGATGCCCAACGCACGTTTGTTTTATTGCCGGTATGCTGAGGTCTTGAATAAGGGAAATATTGCTCAGAAACTTTAGAAGAATATTCACCAATCATTGCAGATGAGTTTCTGTCGGTATAATTTTCCCAAGGACCGCTGCCGTAATATTTGTAGTTTTCGAATCCTGCTGGGAGTACCATCTGCATTCCGATTCGCGGAATTTCTTTATTTGAAATATCGGCTGGACTAATAGCAAATTCAAAACCGGATTGCACGAAAATATCGCCGTTCGGAAAAACGTTATAAGCAATTGTGTTATTAAGGATATTCGGAATTGAATCGCTGTAAACTTTAAGAACAACATTAACGGAATAGTACTCTTTATTTTTTTCGACCTTAAAATTTTCAACTTTGTATTTAAGATTGTTAAATCCAGCTTTTCTCCAAAAAGCTGCGGGACTTGCATTATTCCACCACATTTCGTCATTATCGCTTGGCGCACGGTAAAGAATAGCTGCAGGACCTTGCTTAATTATTTCTTTCCCTTCATTTTTTATTGAAGAAAGAAATCCGGTCTTTTTACTGAAACCAATGCTGAAATTTTTCCCGGAAAATTTAATTTCGTTCTCATTTTCATTCATTTTAAATGAATTATCATTTTTCACTGAATACTGTTTCAAATCAAATTTATCAGAAAGAGCAAGCTGCTCCCAGGCAACAATATGTCCTTTTTCTGCCCAAGCATTTTTTTCTGATAACCTGAAAGTAAAATTCAGGAAATACTCGCAATTGTTTTTAAATGCTTCTTTATTAAAAGGAACAATTATTTCCGTTTCACTTCCGGGATTTAAATCAATTTTCCCTAAAGAACCTTTTTGAATTTGTTTGCCGTTTTCAAGCAGTTCCCATTCGCCATTTAAAATATTCAGATTAGAAAATTCGTAACGGTTCAGGATTTTTATCTTTCCCGAATTTAAATCGCTCAAGGTTATTTTTACAGGCTGAATTATGTATTTGTATTCAAACAGTTCCGGCTGGGGCGTTCTGTCTGCAAGCACAAGACCGTCAAAACCAACATAAGCTTCCGATTTCGGGTCGTTCAATTCGCCGCTGTTTGCAATAAAAGTATTTCCGTATTTATCTTTTTTCAGGAAACCCTGATCAACCCAGTCCCAGATAAATCCGCCCTGAGCCCGAGGTAATGAATACGATGGTTCCCAATATTCTTTTAAATTACCGCAGCTGTTTCCCATTGCGTGCGCATATTCGCACATAATTACAGGTCTGTTATCGCGCTTTGCATCGGCTATGTAACCTTCAACAGTCGGATACATTGGAGCAACAATATCAACCGAGGGATCGTTTCCGGCAGGATTGTA
>CAYTFZ010000105.1:3009-7398 GCA_964437215.1 uncultured Melioribacteraceae bacterium
AAAGTTTCTGTTTTCTCATTAAAAACCTGCTTTCCGGATTTATCGGCTAAAATAACTTCCGCAAAGAATTTTTCTTTTTTATCAACTTTACTGTTTGTATTTAATTTTATTGAAAGATTGAAATCAGCATCGATATAGTTTTTATCGAGGTCGGTTGTAAATGTGTAATCCTGAATTGAAATTTTTGGAACAGAATATAAATAAACATCCCTGAAAATTCCGGAAAGCCGCCAAAAATCCTGGTCTTCGAGGTAACTTCCATCGCTGAACCGGAAAACCTGCACGGCTAAAACATTTTCGCCGGACTTAATAAAATCGGTAATATCAAACTCTGCCATACAGTAACTGTTTTCGCTGTATCCAACTTTTTTACCGTTTATCCAAATAAGAAACGCTGATTCAACACCATCAAAGTTCAGCAATATTTTGCGTCCATTCCAATCTGCTGGAACTGTAAAATCAGTTCTGTACGAGGCAACCGGATTAAAGTCGTTCCCTACGTACGGTGGATTACTCGTTTCGAAAGGGTGAACGATATTCCTGAAAATAAACTCACTGAAACCTGCATTTTCGAGACTGTATGGAACTTTCACATCTTTCCAGCCGGCAGTTGAAAAATCAGGTTTGTAAAAATCTGCCGGAGCATCGGATGGTTTGTTAACATAATTGATTTTCCAAATACCGTTAAGCGATTTATAAAACGGCGATTTGGTGTAATCCATTTGTAATGAACTATTAAAATCAGGATAAGGGACAACATTTACGTGATAATATTGCTTGTTAATCCCAAAAACTTTTTGGTTTTCCCAATCATTTTGCTGCGGGAAAACAGATCCTAGAAAACATATCAAAAAAAGAAGTTTCTTCATTTACTTTACCTTAAAACTATAATTTCTGAATCAATCTTTACATATTCCTATCATAAAAAATGCTGTATCATTTTTAAAAACGAAGCATTTTTAATGTTTTAATTCCGTATAACTTATTGCCAGCCTAATATTGATAGCATTTGAATTGCATATCTTCTTCCTAATTTACGGTAACCTTCATATGTAAAATGCAGATTGTCTCCGCGCTGAGGGCATCCTTTTGATGAGATTACAAACGAATTGGGAATTGTCTGGGGCAGAGTTGCAATTATCGAATTCATACTTGCGCAGGCTCCGCCTTGTTCTTCGTGTACAACTTCGCCGGCAAGCAGCGGAACATTATCAGCAGCCAGATTCAAATCTTTCAGTAAATTATCGTAAACGACTTTAACTTTTTTTGTCCATAACGAATCATTAGTATTTGATTCACCCTGATGCAATAAAATTCCCTTTATCACTCCGTCTTTTTGGGCAAGTTTTGCCATTTCTACAAGCCGTCCGTATGGATTCCCATCATATTCTTTAATCATATTTTTCATCCAATCAGGAGCAGTTGAAACGTATGATTCATAATTATCTTTATCGAACAATTCAATTTTACATCCGCCGATTGCAACGTTTATTACACCAATTTTAATGCTGTCCGGAAGATTTGAAACTAATGTTCTGCCGAAATAATCAGCGGGGGTAAGTCCTGTATAACATCTGCACAAAGGCGGAACAGCTTTGTACCAGTTTCCCATTTTCCTGTTCAGTTTTGGGCAATCGACTGCTGACATTACCTGGAAACGGCTGCTTACAACTGTATCTTTCTGGTCAATTCTTGCATTTCCTTCCATATTTGACTGTCCGAAACACAAGAATATATAAAAGTTTGAATCCTGCGGAAAAATGTTAACGCTGAATAAAACAAGCAAAGCAAACGCGGTGAATACCAGTTTAATATTTTTCTTCTGATCAGCAATAAAATTTGATAACATATTACTACCTTTTTTATTTTTAAATTAACTCAGTTAATTACAATATTTCTTCTTTAGGTTTAGTCAATTATTGAATTTATTAATCATTTCTAAGCAAGCGTACAATATAAACGGCTCCGGCTGTATTTCCCGGAAGCGATTGAAATTTAACACGAATATAACTTTTACCTTTTACCATAGATTCAGGAATTTGATAAACTATATCTTGAAATGCTGATAGATTCCACCGGTTGGTATTGTCTTCTGTTATAAGTTTTTCATCGTCAATGTAAATATCAAATTTCCTGTTTCCCCATTCTGCGCCCCAGTAACGGACAAGCATACTTATATTTGTTTCAGAATTTGTAGATAAATCGTAACTGAAAAAGCCGCCGTTTCCAGCTTCACGCCAAAATTGGTTTAAATTATTTCCTTTATTCGAATTTTCTTTTTGCATTTTGTGATCGGCTTCAGGCTGCTGTTCTCCAACTGCTACATAATCGATTGTTCTCTTTTCAAGCGCTAACTTTGTTTTTTCGATATTTGACAATGAATCTAAATATGATTTATAACCGTCGTTTGTTAATGCCAGCCAATACATCATATATCTTGAATCGTGGATTTTGTAAAATGGCTCAAGAGTTAAATCCATTTTATTAATCATATCTATATTCAATTTGAAATTCAGTGGCTTGTCTTTTATTGGGACAAGCTTTTCGGCAATCCGGTCAATATTGTCTTCAATTAAAATCGGAGCTTTATCAACCGGAAGGTATTCTCCAGCAGCATATTGCGACCAGCGTCCGTCGTCAGCAATTAATCCTTTCAAATCTTCAGTTCCTGTTTTTGCGCTTAGTAGTATGGGACCGTGCATAAATGCAACATAATTTGAAACGTTAGGAAGCCGCTCAATTGTGTTTCTCATCGGAAGGCTGATTTCAATTACGTCATTTTTATTCCATTTTCTTTCAACACATATATAAGAAGATGGATTGGAATTGTAAGAAAAATCCTTTCCGTTAATTTTAATCTTCAGTTCATTTTTGCCAACCCAGGATGGGTATCTGATCATAAGTTTAAATTCCGAATTTCCTTCTGTAATTGTTAGTTTTGTTAGCTCCTCGTACGGGAAATTTGTATCCTGACGAAGTTTAATGCCTTTTGCTTTCCAGTTCAATTCAGAAGCGATAAACAAATTCAAGTATAAACTATCGTTTGAATGAGTATAAATGAACTCGTTATATTTGCAATGATTCTCCATTCCTGTTCCCACGCAACACCACATTGCTTCGTTTGGAGCGGAATAAACCCTGTAATGCCTTGGACGAGCCGGAGTAAAATATACATATCCGCCGTGTTCAGGATGCTGAGTTGAAAGTATATGATTAAATACTGTTCTTTCATAATAATCAGCATATTTTGCAGCAGGATTCAAACGGAATAAATCTTCCGTAAGTTTAAGCATATTGTACGAATTACAGGATTCGGGTCCGTCATTTACATTTACATAATCAATGCAGGAAGTTACACTCGGGAAATGTTCTCTTCTGCTGTTTCCGCCAAAAGCCAATGAACGATTTGAAGTAACGGTTTCCCAGGAAAATGAAGCGGCTTTAAAATATTTATCGTCTTTATCTAATTCAGCAATCCTTCCAAAGCCAATAAATTTGGGAATTTGCGTATTTGCGTGCTTATTATCCAAATTGTCAATTCCATTCGATAACGGGTCAAGAAATTCTTTGTGAGAAAATCTTTTTGCTGCATTTAAATACTCTATATTTCCTGTAATTTGATATGCGTCCGCAAATATTTCATTTATTCCGCCGTGCTCAATTGCAAGCATCTCTTTCATCTTTTTATCCGAAAGAGAAGATGTGATATTTATAGCCCAATCGCAGAATTTTATAAAAATATTTTTAGCTTCTTCATTTCCGCAATAAAGCCAGGCGTCGCGTAAACCTGCGTAAATTTTGTGAATATTATACCATGGAACCCATGCTGAATAGTAAGCTTTTAAATCGCCCGATTTCAAAGTCGACCAGATTTCTTTGCTGTTTGGAACTCCTCCGGCATAACCGATTCCCCAGTCCGGATTATTAACTGCATTTGCTTCCTGACAAGCTTTAATTTCCGAAATTATATAATCCATCCGCTTTTTACATTCTGCATTTTTATTATAAGAATAAATCATCGCCATTGCGGAAAGATAATGTCCGCCTACGTGTCCGTCAAGTCCGTCCCAGTTGGGATATCCTTTAGCTTTTTCTGATAAACCGGATTGTTTTCTATATGGAGATAACAATCTGTCAACATCATATTTCAGAAGCGTTTCGATATTCAGATTAAAAGCATCTTTAAAAGGTCCGTCAAGTAATTGAACGTCCTCCAGCGGAAACTCATTTGAATACAACTTGTCCTGCGCATTCAAATTACTAATCAGTAAAACGGCGGCAAAAATAATAAATTTGATTTTCATAACTTTTCCATTTTTTTAAACTCTATTTTTTGAAAACTACTTTTTCACCAGTGTAAGTGATTGTTTTATCAAATTGACTTGAAGC
>CAYTFZ010000105.1:7498-8622 GCA_964437215.1 uncultured Melioribacteraceae bacterium
GCAACAATTTGTTTCTTAAATGAATCCCAATTTCCGCCGATATCGCCAGACCAATTAATTGTGCCGTATCTTTGCTGTCCCGAAAAAGCCGAGCGGGTAAGTATGCATACTCTTTTAGCATCGGTTGCCTCACGCTGTCCTTCATAAACTGATTTACTGACAAACAATGGGTATGTAAGTCTGTAAAAATCTCCGGGACCAAGAAAAGTCATAGTTTTGTGTAAAGCGTCATTTTCTGGCTCTGTGGCGTCCATCCACCAGGAATCTACACCGTATTCAAAAAGATTGTCTTTCAATGTTTTCCAATATGCCTCTCTGGTTAAAGGATTAAAATAATCGAGCCATTTTGTATCCGGAATAAAAAGATTTTTTGAAAGGAAATCTTTCCCGATTGAAGAATTTTTATCAGGATTTGACCAGATAGAAATATTAAAATGCGCGTTTAAATCGTGTATTTCCTTAATGAACTTTTCAGGATCAGCATAATTTGTGCTGTCGAATACTGGAACACCCCAGCCGTTATTTCCCCAATACTGCCAGTCTTGAACAATAACATCCATCGGTAAATTTCTTTTGCGGAATTCTTTAACTGTTTCGGTTAAATGATTTCCCGAAGTGTATCTTTCTCTGCACTGCCAAAATCCATAAGCCCAGCGGGGAAGCATCGGGACGTTTCCCGAAAGATTTCTGTAAGTAGAAATTACTTCATCGGCAGAAGGTCCGTAAAAAATTGTATAATCAAGCATTTTAGTATGCGGCGAACGGAATGTTGTTAAATCGTCAGAAAGCTTCCAAAATAATTCCGGAATATTTTCCGTTTTGCATACAACTTGAATATCGTGTTCACCTGATTTCAGATTTACTAATTTCCCGATTGTAGGAGGAAGCCAAAGATTGCTTAAATCGATTACAGGTTCACCGTCAATTACAACTGACTGGCGGTTATCCATATCCCCTAGATTCAGGAAGATTGAATATTCGCCGTCTTTCGGAACAGAAAATTTCCCTTGATAAAGCGACTGGTTTTGCGAAATTGTTTTCGTTCCGGCAGTTGTTGTTACTTCGGCAGTTTTATTTTCCTTGTTCTCTACTTTGTCTTGTTTGTACAATTCAATTTTATTATC
>CAYTFZ010000106.1:0-8349 GCA_964437215.1 uncultured Melioribacteraceae bacterium
ACTCGCGGAGCCAAAATCCTGATGAAATATCGGGATTTTTTGTTTTAAATACCTGGAGGTTAATTTGTTTTGTACATATGTTCTGTATTCAGAAAAGTATGACAGAATATATGTAGGACAAACAGAAGATTTAACACTTCGAATAGAAAGACATAATGCAGGAAGGGTTAAGTCTACTAAACCGTATATTCCGTGGAAACTAATTTATTCCGAAAACTTCATAACAAGAAGTGATTCTATAAAAAGAGAATCCGAATTAAAGTCTCATCAGGGAAGGGATTTCATTAGAAATTTAATATTGTCGAAAGGTTAACCGAAGGGTTGTCCGGCAACTGCCGGACTCGCGGAGCCAAAATCCTGATGAAATATCGGGATTTTTTGTTTTAAGTATTCATTCAAGCGTGAATGTCTGGCCGATATTATCTAGACCGATTTTCAGATTAAAATTTACTGCTGATTTGTTCATCCACTCAATCGGTTCATTAAAAGGTTCGGAGCTCTGGCTGAAAGTTTTTGTGTGAATAGGAATGAAATATTTTGCATTCATTCGTGCAGCCATTTCAAGGGCTTCTTCGGGATTGCAGTGATTCCATTTCCAAGGATTGTATGCCCCGATTGGCATTATGGCGATATCAATATTTTCATTTTTCAATATATCGAATTTATCTGTCATTGCTGTATCGCCGCCGAAAACAAAGGATTTCCCATTCATCTTTAAATAATAAGCATTGTAACTTCTTCCATCCTTCATATACCCGCGCGAACGATCTTTTTCCCAAGGGTATCTCCAGCCGAAATGTTTTGCTTCAATAGCTTTTATGCTGATTCCATCTATAGAAGTTTCATCATTCCAGTCTAAAACCGTTACCGATTTCCATTCAATATCCTGAATTACATCTTTTGTGAGATAAGCAGTAACTACATTAATTTCTCCGGGATATTTTTCTCCGAAATATTCGAGTGTCGGAACATCTGTATGATCCATATGAGCATGTGAAAGAAGTATCAAATCGGGTTTAGGAATTTCCTCAAGTTTTAGTGCAGCAGGAGTCATTCTAGATGGACCAATTGTATCCCATAAAAACCTGATTCCTATTTTCTTTGATATAACGGGATCTGTTAAAATCCATTTCCCATAAAAATTAATCAGCACTGTTGAGTGACCAAGCCAGCTTAAGGTTATTTTATCGTCTTTCCAATCTGCCGGAGACGGGATGTATTTTAAAGCAGGCAAAGGGGAAGAAATTATATTTTTTGAAAAAGGATTTCCAGGTATAAAAAAAAATCCGCTTAATAATGCGCTGTATTTTAAAAATTTTCTTCTGCTTGTATTCATATTAAAAAGAAAAACGAAAATACTGAAAGAAAAATTCCACCGTTTATTTAACCACTATATCATTCGGCAACTCATTTTTATCGTCTTTTTGAATGGGGAAATGTTTTGCAAGAATATTTCCCATTTCATTAACAGCATCAATTGTTCCCGAAAGAAAATTGCCGTTTTTAAAAGCAAGCTGCATCCGGTTGCGTATTTCATCCCAGGTATTTTGTCCTATAATTTCATTGATTCCCGAATCGCCAAGAATGTAAAAACTTTTCTCTTCCAGCAGCAAATAAATGAGTATGCCGGTTTTATCGCGTGTCTTATCCATTTTTAAAGAAAAAAACTCTTTCTCTGCAAGCTGGCGCAAAGACTTTTTTCCTGAAAAAGCAGGTCTTTTTTCGGAAATTGAAATTCTTATTTCTCCGGAAGTTTTTTTTTCGTTTTCACAAATTGCTTCGGATATTTTTGCCAAATCTTCCTTCGAAAAATATTTGTCCACTAATTTATGTGCCATATTTATCCACTTTTAGCTGTTAAAATTGATTTACTTTCAAAGCTTAGGTATATTTAAAACTTATTTTTCCGCAAAATTGTTTTCATATAATTGAAGAAATATAATAAAAAATAAATATGAGGTAAATGTAATGGAATTAAAATTAAAAAAATCGGATAAATTTGCCGGAAGAAAAGGTCCGGTTTTACTGATAATAATGGATGGGGTTGGCATTGCAGCGCCAACTGAGGGAAATGCTGTATATAAAGCCGAGACACCTGTTCTAGATAAATTGTTTAATGGGAAATTATTTACAAAGCTTAAAGCTCACGGTCCTGCTGTTGGTCTTCCAAGCGAAGATGATATGGGAAACAGCGAGGTTGGGCATAATGCTTTGGGTGCAGGACGAGTTTTTGCTCAGGGGGCAAAACTTGTAAATAATTCCTTCGATTCTGGAAAAATATTCGAGTCGGATGTATGGAAAAATGCAGTTTCTACAGCAAAAGGGAACAATACTTTACATTTTATCGGTTTGCTTTCGGACGGAAATGTTCATTCGCATATCGATCATCTTTTTAAAATGATTAAAAAAGCAGCGGCAGAAGGAGCGAAAAAACTTCGTGTTCACACTTTGGTTGACGGACGCGATGTTGGTGAAAAAAGCGCTCTTGAATATATTCGTCCGTTAGAAAAATTGCTGAGCGATATATCATCAGAAAAAGGATACGATTATCAGATTGCATCCGGCGGCGGAAGAATGATTACAACAATGGACAGATACAATGCCGATTGGAGTGTTGTTAAAAGAGGTTGGGATGCTCATGTTCTCGGAGTCGGACGAAAATTCAAATCTGCTTCCGAGGCAATACAGACTTATTATAATGAAGATCCGAAAATGACTGATCAGTATATGGAATCCTTTGTTATTGTTGATGAAAACGGAAAACCCAACGGAACAATAGAAGACGGGGACAGTGTAATATTTTATAATTTCAGAGGCGACAGGGCAATTGAAATATCCCGGGCTTTTGAGGAAAAAGATTTTAATGAATTCAACCGTGTACGTATGCCGAAAGTATTTTATGCCGGTATGATGGAATACGACGGCGATCTTCATATCCCTTCAAATTATCTTGTAACTCCTCCGGCTATTGAAAGAACAATTTGCGAATATCTGTGCAATGAAGGAGTAACTTCGTTTGCAATTTCCGAAACACAAAAATACGGACACGTAACATATTTTTGGAACGGAAACCGCTCAGGTTATATAAACAAAGACATTGAAACTTATGTGGAAATTCCTTCTGATAAAATAGCTTTTGATAAAGCCCCTAAAATGAAAGCTGTGGAAATTACCGATAAATCTATCGAACTTCTCAAATCAGGAAAATATAAATTCGGTCGTATTAATTTTGCAAACGGCGATATGGTAGGACACAGCGGGATAATTGAAGCAGCAATTGAAGCAGTTGAAATAGTAGATAAAAGCGTGGGCAGATTGATTGAAGTTGTTAACGAACTTGGCGGAATTACTGTAATTACTGCTGACCATGGCAATGCTGATGAAATGTTTACCGAAAAAAACGGGGTCCGGACAGTAAAAACTGCTCATACTTTGAATCCGGTACCTTTTATAATAATCGATTCGGGTTACAAAGACGAATATGAAATGGCAAATGTTGAAAATCCAGGTTTAACAAATATTGCATCTACATTATTAAATCTGCTTGGTTTCGAAAAAGTTGAAGACTACGATCCTTCGCTTATCACAATTAAATAATAAAATAACCGGTCTGATAATTTTTCAGACCGGTTATTTTAATAGTCAGAAATAAATATCTTGCATAATTTCAATAATTTCCCAATTTTCACAAAGATTTTTAAACCTTTATAGGGAGTTTCAATGTTTAATCGTTTTGGCGTTATAATTCTTATGGCAGTTTCGTTTGCTAGTATTCAGAAAGCACAAACGGTTGTGGGAAAATATGCAGGAGAATTTATGGCAATAGGTGTTGGCGGACGTGCCTTAGGTATGGGCGGCGCTTATGTTGCTGTTGGCGGAGATGTAACATCGGGTTATTGGAACCCAGCAGGACTTGCCAGAATAAATTACCCTCAAGGCGTGCTTATGCATCAGGAGCTGTATGGCAGCATTGTTAATTATAATTATGCTGCAGTAGCAATTCCCTATAATGAAGATATGACTTTTGCCGTAAGCGCAGTAAGATTAAGCATCGATGGAATTCCTGATACCCGCAATGCAGGAAGAGACAGAGAAACCGGACAGATTATTGATTATAACGATCCTGCTTGGAGAATGATACATCCAAACTGGGATCTGGATGTTTCGAAAATCACCGAATTTAACAACACAGACTGGGCATTTTATCTTTCTTTTGCAAAACGTCACTCCGAAAATTTTTACTGGGGAGCCAACGTAAAAATTATAAGAAGAGATTTAGCGGAGTTCGGAGCTACCGGAATAGGATTTGACATAGGTGCTTGGTATAATCCTTACGAAAATTTTTTCCTTGGTGCAAATATACAGGATGTTACAACCACTTATGTTGCCTGGTCAACCGGCAGAAACGAACTGATAAGTCCTACAGCAAAAATAGGGGCAGCATATCAAACAGAATTTTTAGGATTGAACTTTTTACCGGCACTCGATTTTGATATACGTTTTGAAGGACGCGAATATGCTTCTACTTTTAATATGGGAGCCGTAAGTTTTGATATTCACACTGGAATTGAAATTGATTATAAGAATGTTGTTGCACTCAGGGCAGGGTATAACGACATAAAACAAATAACGTTAGGCGCCGGAATTAAACTTCCTAAACTTAATATCGACTATTCTTTTGCAAGATTTAATCAATCTGAGCTGGAAAGACTTGACGATAGTCATAAAATTTCGTTAATTTTAACACTCGAAGATTTAAGATTTTTAAGAAAAGGAAATTAGATACAAAAATGAATTAGTTTTAATGTGCTTTAAAAATAGTACCTGTTAAAAATTAGTTCATTGTAATTAATATGAAGTTAAATTTTACACATCGAATCAACCACAATTTTTTCCCATTTGGATCTTAGGGCAGGTATGTTTTTAGTTTACACTATATCAAAAAGTAATTTACTAATTACTCTGCTGCAGGGATCAACATCAATCAACAAAAGTCACCAAGGAGGACATTAGTAAATGGCTGAAAAAGAGACAGGTACAGTTAAATGGTTTAATTCTTCAAAAGGCTTCGGCTTTGTAACAAGAGAAAAAGGCGGAGATGTTTTTGTTCACTACAGTTCAATTTCGAACGAAGGATACAAAACACTTGAAGAAGGACAGAAAGTACAATTTGAAGTTGCAGAAGGACCAAAAGGTCTTCAGGCTCAGAATGTTTCTGTTGTAAAATAATAAAACTGAAAGGCGCAGAAATGCGCCTTGTTTTTATCCTTTTTGTTCCAGCAATTCATTCAATTTATTGTTGAAAAGTTCTGTTGCTGTTTTTATTGTGTCAGAGTTTGTCCGCAATCCCGATATTACAACCCTTATAGTAAATTTCCCGTCAGCAACTGTATGCGAAACAAAAATCTTTCCCGTTTCATTTACAGCATCCATCAGCTTTTTGTTAAATTCATTAAGATTTTTTTCTTCAATGCCATCAGGTTTCGCTCTGAAGCAAATTGTGCTGAAAGTTAAAGGAGCAACTAATTCAAAGGATTTATTTGAAAGGAGAAGATTTTTAAATTCTTCTGCCAGTTTGAAATGATTTCTTATAATATTCTGTATTCCTTCAACGCCATAATAATGAATTGTGAACCATACTTTAAGCGATCTGAATTTGCGCCCAAGCTGAAGACTGTAATCCATCTGGTTTTTTACTTCTTCATCCTGATCGGTTTTAAGATACTCTGCTGAAAGACTTATTCCACGGCGGAGAACATCGCGTTTACGTGTAAGAAAAATGCTTATGTCTATTGGCATAAACATCCATTTCTGAGGATTTATCACTATCGAGTCTGCAAGTTCCCATCCTTTTGTAAGATGACGCTTTTCTGGAACAACTGCCGAATTTCCGCCATGTGCTGCATCTACGTGGAGCCAGATATTTTCTTTCCGGCATATTTCAGCTATTTCTTCAATCGGGTCGATACTTGTAACCGAAGTAGTTCCTATTGTTGCAACAATGCACATAGGAATTTTACCTTCAGCTTTATCTTTTGCAATACACTCTTTTAATTCTTCAACATTCATACGGAATTGCTCGTCCATCCCGATTTTTGTAAGACTTTCAAGTCCGAAACCCAAAGTAATAACAGCCTTATCAACAGAATTATGCGCAAATTCCGATGCGTATATCTTAAATCGGGGCGAGTTATCCCATCCGCCGAGACCTTTATGCCGCAGATTGAATTTATTAGCTTGTTCCCGTGCAGCTATCATTCCGTGCATTGTACTTGCCGAAGCGCCGTCGTAAATTATTCCCCAAAAATCTTCGGGCAAGCCTACCATTTGGCGGAACCAGTTCATTGTAACTTCTTCAAGTTCAGTTGAAGCAGGCGACGATTTCCAAAGCATCCCGTTAATATTAAATGCGGCGCTAAGGAATTCAGCCAGAATTCCGGGACCGGCGCTTGATGAATTGAAATAAGCCATAAATCCGGGATGATTCCAGTGAGTCATTCCGGGCATTACTTTTTTATCTATTTCACCGAACAATTCCTCGAAAGGCTGTGGATTTTGCGGAGGTGTAAGCGGGAATTTATTTTTTACTTCACCGGGATTTATTTGTGCGAGAGCAGGGTAATCCTCTATATTTTCGAGATACGAAGCTATCCAGTCTACCATTTTGTATCCGTATTTACGGAATTCCTGCGAAGACATATCTGCATATTTTTCCATTTTCAATCCTTATTTATCCAATCAATAAAAATTTTCTGCAATTCAATTCTTTTGTTCGAAAAAGAGTGTCCGCTGTCCAAAATTCTATCGGTAATTGTTATACCCGCTTCTTTAAAAGAATTTACAAGAGGAATGTGATGATAAGCTAATGGTGAAACAGAATCATTCTTTGATCCGACAAGCAAAATATTTTTACCGGCGTATTGTGGAATATGTTTTATAATATCCCATTCTATGCGGTTATTTATCATTTCATCGTAAAGATTATTTGTTTCAAAAGTGCCAATATAATTTTCAGTTTCGGAAATGCTTTGTTTTGTAATTGCAGCGAATTCTTCGTTTTTTAACATTAGTTTAGAAAAATATCCGAAATTGAATCCTGCGAGAAAAGCTATTTTTTTTATTTCGGGAAACTGCGCTCCGGCAATCATTGCGCAAAAGCCGCCCATACTGTGTCCGGCAATTATAATATTCCGCTTGTCAATTCTGTACTGATTATCTTCGGGTAAAGATTGTATTTCCCTGATAACATTTGCTGTATCTTCTATGCAATTTGAAAAGGAAAACTTTCCGGGACTTCCCCAGATTCCGCGATAGTGGAAAAATACAGTATTATATCCGGCTCGCCTCAAGGTCTGGGCAATATCAAAATTATTTTCGTTTCCCGGAAATCCGTGAAGCAAAAGTACTGTTGGATGAGGACCTTTTCCGTCAGCCATAAAAACAGTTCCTAACAGTTTCAGTCCTTCCGAAAAAAATACCGCCGAGGATATTCCGGGTGGGAAATCCGGATCTGTATTTCTTATATCTTCACAAATAGGATTGAAATTTAATTCTTCCATCAGCCAAACACTCCGGTATAAAAAGTAAAAATTGAAACATAAAGATAACAAAATCCTTAGTTAATTTAGGATTAAATCATATGCCAAACGGGGCAGTTTATTCTAAAAAATAAATCTCCTAAGAAAAAAGGAGCAAAATCTGTTGCATGTTTTATTAA
The DNA here is from genome assembly GCA_964437215.1 of uncultured Melioribacteraceae bacterium. Taxonomy (GTDB): domain Bacteria; phylum Bacteroidota; class Ignavibacteria; order Ignavibacteriales; family Melioribacteraceae; genus JAAYAN01. Next base: position 7,718 of record CAYTFZ010000106.1, read on the forward strand.
ATCTTACTAATTATAAAGGAATCGATTTACAGATTAAAAACATTTATACGGAGTGTTTTATGAAATTGAAAATCAAAACTTCCGGTTATTTATTTGCACTATTACTGCTGCTTTTATCCTGCAAAGAAAAATCAACGGAACCTGAAAGCGGACTTATTGTAAAGCCGACAGTAAAAATATCAACAACAAATTACTCAAGCGCTTTATTCAATTCAACATTTCCGGATACTGTATCTCTGAACAGGATTTCCCATGCATATTCCAATGATTTTTCGGAAGAGACAAAGGCAAAGTTTGCAGCGTATATGAAAAGTGAAGTATTAAAACTGGGTGGAGATTTAGGTTCTTTCGAAAGTGCGCTGTATAAATCCGGGTGTTTTTCTTCGCAAATGCCGGTTTTGCCCACCTATGCAGAACAGGCAAAATACGAAAATAAGAATGTCTGGATTATTCAATATACCCGCAGCCAGGGCGGTTCCGGTTTCGGGCATTACCATTTTTTTGCAATCGGTCTGGAAAAGCTTGACACTTTAGCATCAGGAAGCTGCCGCTAAATAAAATTAACTACAGTTTCTCGTAAAAGCTGATTTTAATCTTGTTTAGAAACTCAAATATTTGTTTTTTATAAATTC
>CAYTFZ010000107.1:0-8225 GCA_964437215.1 uncultured Melioribacteraceae bacterium
TGCTGTCGGCTGGCGAAATTTAAATAGCTGAGTAATATAGTCTAAATTACCAGTTTTTTATTTTTATCCTTTAAACTTCTTAGCATTAATATTGTATTTCTTAATTCTTAAACCGAGTATTCGTTCGGTAAGTCCCAAGTCTTTAGCAGCTTCCGAAATATTTCCCTTGGTTAGCTTTAATGCTTCATTAATCATTTCTATTTCAATACTTTCAAGTTTCTGATTAAGCGAGCCCTTAAAATGCGTATTGCTTGATTGAATTGTTTGTAAACTTGGCGGAAGATGATATGAGTGAATTACATCATCGTCAGTTAAAATTACGGCACGTTCAATGCAGTTTTCCAGTTCGCGCACGTTTCCGGGCCAGTGATAACTCATAAGCATATCAATAGCCGGGGTTGTAATCCGTTTAACATTTTTTCCATTTAAATTGGAATATTTATTAATGAAATAATCTGCCAGCAAAAGAATATCAGTTTTGCGCTCGCGTAAAGGCGGAATTGTTACTGGAAAAACGTTTAGCCGGTAATAAAGATCTTCACGGAATTTTCCTTTCTGAATTTCATCTAATAAATTTCTGTTTGTCGCCGCAACAATTCTAATATTTGTTTTAATTGTTACAGTACCGCCTACTCTTTCAAATTCCCTTTCCTGAAGGATACGTAAAAGCTTTGTTTGTACAGAGGGAGTAAGCTCACCAATTTCATCAAGAAAAATTGTGCCTCCTTCAGCTTGCTCAAATCTTCCAATACGGGTTGAAACTGCGTTTGTGAAGGAACCTTTTTCATGTCCGAAAAGTTCGCTTTCAATTATCGATTCGGGTAAAGCGGCACAGTTAAATTTGATAAACGGCTTTCCGGCTCTTTCGCTGTTGTAATGAATTGCGTGCGCTATCATTTCCTTTCCCACGCCGCTTTCACCAAGAATTAGGGCAGTAGTATTTGTTTTGGAAATTTTATCAACCAAACTATAAACCTGCTTCATCACTTTCGAATTTCCGATAATATTGGAAGGTCGGAATTGCTGTTTAAGACTTTCCTGCAATCTTTTATTTTCCATTTCAAGCTGAGGTCTTTCTTCGTGATCAATCTGATGAAGCCTTACAGCTTGGGCAATAACTGTTGCAACTATTGTTAAAAAGGCAATGTCATTTTCAAGATTGTTATTCTTAATTATTGTTTTATCGGAACAAAGCGCGCCGATTACTTCGTTTTCGGTTTTAATGGGAACACAAATGAATGAAAGGTCTTCCTTCTTTTCATTTCTGCGCGCTCCAGTTTTGTCCAAAAACAGCGGCTCTTCCGAAATTCTCGGCACAATAAAGGGTTCTCCGCTTTCTATTACCAGCCCCACAATTCCTTCGCCAAGTTTATATCTTCCTTTTTCAAGTTCCTGATCTGTTAATCCCCAAGCGGTTTCGATAAATATTTCTTGAGTTTTCCTGTTTAATATGGTAATCATACTTTTGTTCATACCATAGGATTCAACGAGAAGACGCGGCACAAGCTGCAGAACTTTCTTAATTTCGAAATACTGTGTTAAAGTGTTACATATTTTTAATAATAAAGATAATTCGCTCATAATAATAATAAAAGGAAAGTGATGTAAACAAATACAGCATAATAATTAGTTATAAAATCAAAAAAAACTAAAAAAATAATATGATAGGTCTAAAAATACTAAATAAATAAAATTTTGCAAGAAATGTTTTTATATTGATTTATTCCGTCTGCGCCATTTTCTATCAGGTTTGGTTGATGTTGAAATTTAACCCTACTTTATAGGTTATTACTATTTGAATGAATTTGAAAGAATAACAATTTGGTTTTTTTAAAATCACAAACTCAATTTATATAATAAGTAAACGTGTTTTTTTTCTATTATTTAGTTAATTTATTACTTGTGAAGAAATTATTATTCGAAGAAGTATAAGTCTTGATTAAAGTTATATTTTATCTGAATATATAGTAGCAGTATAAACCAAATATTATGAAAATAATACCAGAAATTCGCAGTTACTGCAAAGAAGATCAAATATATATTTCCAGTATGTTCCCGGCTGATTGGAAATTTAATTTTGATGATTTTATTGCTTTGCATTCGGGCAGGAATTATTTCAAAGGTTATACAGTTATTCTCGATGCTGTACCTGTCGGTTACGGAGGATTGATGATTTTCGGAGAAACTGCGTGGTTGGGAAATATTGTAATCCACCCGGAATGCCGAATAAAAGGATTCGGCACATTGCTTACAAAACATTTGCTGGATGAAGGATTAAAGAGCGGAGTAAGATCTTTTACTTTAATTGCTACTAAATTGGGTGAACCGGTTTACAGAAAGTTCGGGTTTGAAAGTGTTCTTATGTACGAATTTTACCGTCCAGGAGAGAATGCCAAAACCCCTGAGTTCGAAATTCCGATGACCGATGCCGGAAAAGAACATTTAGAAGCAATTGCCGGTATCGATTTTGAGGTTATGGGCGAAAACAGAAAAGAACTTTTAGAAAACTGTTTCAACGGAACAAAAATTATAGCCGACAGTAATATCCGGATTAAAGGATTTTATCTTAAAAACTTAGGAAACGGATTGATAATTGCGCGGGATAAAAAAGCCGGATGCGAATTTTTAAAAATTCCGGTTATTGAAAAAAGGAATATAGTTATTAATGAAAAAAATAAATCCGCTGCCGATTTTTTAATATCCTGCGGTTACGAAAAATATCTCGAAGCCCCGCGAATGCTGCTGGGTGAAAATTTTAATTGGAAACCTGAATTTATTTTCAGCCGCGGCGCAGGTTTCTGCGGTTAATCTTAATAATGATAATCCTAAGCCTGATTTGATACATTAAATTAAATATGACGGTTTAATTTGAAAATATTAACAAAAACAGAAGGACTGAATATGAAAGAAATATCAATATTTTTTATATTGTTTTTAGTAACCATTACAATGAATGCTCAAAATACATTTGAAAAAGATACAATTAACACGGAAAAAGGCAAACTTATAATTACATTTATCGGGCACGGAACGCTTATTATTGAAGCCGAAAATAAAACTATCCATATTGATCCTGTAGGAATGTATGCCGATTACAGCAAACTGCCCAAGGCCGATATAATACTGTTAACTCATCATCACGGCGATCATTTTGATTCTGCCGCAATTAATAAGATATTAAAAAACGGGACAAGGATTATAGGAACGAAAATATGCTCCGAAAACTATCCGAATATTTCAGCTCTTGTAAACGGTGATATTGAAATGTTTTCCGATTTTTTAATTGAAGCGGTTCCCGCATACAATATTATGCATAAAAGGGACGACGGAAATCCGTTCCATCCAAAAGGAGAGGGTAACGGATATGTTATTAATGTCAGCGGAAAAAGAATATATATTGCCGGCGATACAGAAAACGTGCCTGAAATGAAAAATCTCAATAAAATTGATATAGCATTTTTACCGATGAATCTGCCTTATACAATGACGCCCGAAATGGTTGCAAACGCAGTGGAAATGTTTAATCCTAAAATCCTTTATCCTTATCATTTTGGTAAAACTGATGTAAACATATTAATTGAGTTGCTGAAAAATAAAAATGAGTGCGAAGTAAGAATAAGAAAAATGGAATAATGTTTTTAATAGATAACCATCTGAGTTATTTTATTTATTTCGGTTAATTTTAATTGGAGAAAATTTTATGTCTGCCATAGCAAGAATTTTTGTTTTATCCGTTTTGTTTTTACCGGTTTTTATTTCGGGGCAAGGGCAAATTATAAACATTTCTCCCGATATTCAGCTTATTCATCTAAATGATTCTGTTTATATTCATACTTCTTGGATTCAGCTTCCGGAGTTTGGCAGATTTCCTTCCAACGGAATGATAGTTATTAAAAACGGAAAAGCCGTAATGGTTGATACGCCGAACAATAACGAACAGACAGAACAGCTTGCGATTTTTCTTTCCGATTCGATGAACATTAAAATTGAAACGGTTATTGTATGCCATTACCACATCGATAATCTCGGCGGACTTGAATATCTTCACAGTCAAGGGGTAAATTCTGTATCGCTTGATCTTACAAAGCTAAAATGCACAGAGTTAAATCTGCCGCTTCCAAAGCTGGTTTTCGAAAATTCGCTGGATATTAATTTTTACGGAAGGGAAATACAATGCCGTTTTTTTGGCGGCGGACACACGTACGATAATATTGTTGTAAACCTTCCGCAGGAAAAAATACTTTTTGGCGGCTGCCTTATTAAAAGTATAAATTCAACAAATCTCGGTAATCTTGCCGATGCAGTAGTTGATGAATGGGATTCAACAGTTGAAACACTTATGAACGAAATACCCGGTGCCGAAACAGTTATTCCCGGTCACGGAAATTACGGAGGAAGGGAGCTGCTCGATAATACCTTAAAGCTTGTTAAGGAATTTAAGCAGAAATAATAAGTGTTAAATATTAAAGCTTCCCTTACTGATTATTGTTGATTAGTAGGGTAATTAATTGTTAGTTTGTTAATGCTTTTAACAAAGAGTTTGAATAGGTTAGATTGACTTGGAAAATCTGATAAGTTACAGAGAAATTGTATAATGAAAATAATTCGGAAATTTAAGGACTTAACTATTAAACGACTGACTGCAGAATCTTCCTCGCCTAAACTTGTTTTACGCCGGCTGTTGCCTTTTCTTACAATCCTTTACTTAGCGCTGTTTGCCGGAGCAGCTTTTCTACTTTGGCAGCAATATTCCGAGAGATTATCAGAAAGAACATCAATTGTTAGCGGCGAAGTTGTACAGGATTTTAAGAACGCCTTGGAACAACAAGCACAAGGTCTTATTATGACTGCGCAATCCATAAGTCAGAATAAAGAAATGATTGAAGCGTTAAGAACAGGAGATAGGGAACGTCTTATATCCGACTGGATGGATTTATTTCAAACATTATACAAAGAACAATCACTAACTACTCTTATTTTTGTTGATACAAACCGGATTTCTATGCTTCGGTTACGCAGACCGGAATTATACGGGGATAAAGTAAATTTTTATGCTGCTCTGGAAGCTGAACGCACACTTAAACCATCTTATGGAATTGAATTAGGACCGCAGCAAATATTGGCGCTCCGGCTTGTTTATCCGGTTTTAAATAATAAGCGGCTGGTTGGCTATATACTGCTTGGTAAGGAGATTGAAGATGTTTTGAAATTGGTTCAAGCCAAAGATGGAATTCAAATTGCTGTAAGTATAAAAAAAGATTTAATTAACCGTGAGGCTTGGGAAGATGGTATGCGCCAACTGGGTCGCGATACAAGATGGGATCGATTTCCTAACAATGTAATAATTTATTCTTCACAAGGACGTCTGCCTGATGCTTTTGAACATCTCGTAAACCACAACATTTTAAATGAAAGAAATATTGATTGGGATGTAGATAATAATGGCAGGAATTGGCGTGTTATGATATCGCCAATTGACGATGTTGCAGGAAACCAGGTTGGTGAACTCATAATTATGAATGACTTTACCAACTTAAAAACCAGATTCAATCAGGATTTAATTATCAGTGGTATTACAGGCGCACTTCTACTTGCAGCATTGCTTGGATTAACTTATTTAATGCTGCGCCGGACAGATGCGAGAATACTTGCTCAACAAGAGAATATTGCAAAATTTACCTCGTTACTATCTGCTACGCTCGAATCGACTGCGGATGGTTTGCTGGTAATAAATATTGACGGCATCAGCGCGCTTTATAACCAGCGGTTTATTGATCTTTGGCAGATTCCGCAAAATATTTTAAAAGACAATATTAAAAATGCCTTGCTTCATTATATTACTGCTCAAACAGCAAACCCCGAAGAATTCCAGGCAAAAGTTAAAGAACTGGAAAAAACACCGGAATCTTCAAGCATTGAAACGCTGTATCTTACTGATGGCAGAGTGTTTGAATTATATTCACAACCGCAACGGCAGGATGAGAAGATTATCGGCAGGGTGTGGAGTTTTAGAGATATTACAGATCGCAAAAAAGCTGAACAGGAACTTCGTATTGCAAAAGAAAAAGCTGAAGCTGCCAGCAAAGCAAAATCCGAATTCCTTGCAAATATGAGTCACGAAATACGTACGCCACTTAACGGCGTAATCGGTTTTACCGACTTGTTAAAAGGAACGCAACTTTCCCCGGTACAACAGCAATATGTTAATAACGCTAATGTTTCGGGACATACCCTGCTTGGCATTATCAACGATATTCTCGATTTTTCAAAGATAGAAGCAGGGATGCTTAATTTGGAAATGATTAAAACCGATATGGTTGAACTGCTCGAAAATTGTATGGACATTGTGAATTTTGGAGCGGATAAAAAAAATCTTGAACTGCTTTTACATATTGATAACAGTATGCCGCGCTTCGCCGTAACTGATCCGATCAGACTAAAACAAATACTTTCAAACCTTTTAAGCAACGCCGTAAAGTTTACTGAAAAAGGCGAAGTGGAACTTAAAGTTGATTATAAAAGTCTTGATGACGGGAAAGGGAAATTCACTTTCTTTGTACGCGATACAGGAATTGGTATCACAGAAGAGCAAAAAGGAAGATTATTCAAGGCATTTTCACAGGCAGATAGTTCCACAACCCGTAAATTCGGGGGAACCGGATTAGGTTTGATTATATCTGAACTCATTGCCAAAGAAATGGGCGGCAAGATACAGATTAAAACTAAACAGGGTGAAGGAACCACGTTTTATTTTGATATTATTACAGATACCGAAGACGGTGAAAAGCTCGATAAATCTTCCATCAATAAGATTAAACGATGTTTGATAATTGATGATAATGCCAACAACCGGCTAATTCTTGAAGGTATGCTGGATATGTGGAAAATTTCTTATGAATCCTGTAACGATGGATTGACTGCATTAAAGCTGCTTGGCGAATCCAGCCCATTCGATATTGTAATTTGCGATTACAATATGCCTTATTTGGACGGGCTGGAAACTATCCGTATGATCCGGGAAAAGCTGAAACTAAGTCCGCAAAAATTGCCTGTTATTTTACTGCATTCATCAACCGATGACGCTGAGATGCATAAAAAATGCGATGAAATCGGTGTCCGGTTCAAACTGACAAAACCGGTTAAAAGCGCAGATCTGTTTTCGTATTTATCCCAGATTTACGAACGCGAACAAGATAATAAATCTCAATCAAATTCGAGTAAATCCAAAGTAAAAAGACTTTGTTTTGATAGTAAATTCAAGGTTCTGATTGCTGAAGATGTTCCGATGAATATGATTATGATAAGGGCAATGCTTAGCCAAATGCTGCCAAATGCCGAGTTTTTTGAAGCCGTTGATGGTTTTCAAGCAGTTGAACAATTTTCTAAAACTGCTTTGGATTTGATATTTATGGATGTGCAGATGCCTGAAATGGATGGATTGGAAGCAACCATAAAAATTCGTTCGTTGGAAAAGTATTCTGATAAACATATACCTATTGTAGCGTTAACCGCCGGAGCGTTCAAGGAAGAACAGGAAAAATGCATCGCTTCCGGAATGGATGATTTTTTAACCAAACCGGTTGATTCGGTAAAGTTAAAAGCAGCGCTGGAAAAATATTTAACTGAAAAAACTGAAATGCCGGTAAATGGTAAACCGGAAACTGATATACTTGTAAACGGCAAACCTGTTGATGCTCATTTCTCCAAAGAAAAACTTTTTAAGCGGGTTGATTCGGAAGAATTGATTAATGATTTAATTACCTATGCTTTAACAGATTTCCCGGAAAAAATCGAAAATCTTGGCGTTTTAATTAATGAAAGAGATCTCGATAGCGTTTATAAATTAGCCCATCTTATTAAAGGAGCAACATTAAATATGAGCTGCCCTGCTTTGGGTGAAATTGCTGCTGAAATTGAAACAATTTCGAAAAACGACGGTGACATTTCTTTGCTCCAGCAAAAGTATGAAGCTTTAAAAAATGAATGGGAAATAGTTAAAAAGATAATGGAAACTTAGCTTGATAAATTTCAAGGGGGTCAGGGTCGAACCCTGACCCCGGTAATAAATCTTTTTTCTGGACCCTGACAGCCGGGAAACCTACATTTTATAATCAATCCGCCTTTGCGGCTTTGTGGGGGATTTTTTTCCCCCCTTGACATCCTGTCCCGATTCCTTTTATCAGGATTTTACTTACCTGTCCGCCGTAGGAGGATTTAAGAGGTTA
>CAYTFZ010000108.1:0-3508 GCA_964437215.1 uncultured Melioribacteraceae bacterium
ATGTCTGAAGCAATTTACAAGATGATCATTTACCATTCCTGCCGATTGCATAAATGCGTAACAAATTGTTGATCCGAAAAACCGGAAGCCGTCTTTCTTCATCTCTTTGCTCATTAAATCCGATAATTCCGTTCGGGCAGGAATTTGTGAAATTGCAGTAAAATTATTCTGAATTGTTTTTCCGTCTGTAAATTTCCAGATATAATTACCGAATGAAGTGTATTTGTTAATAATTCTTAAATATAATTCTGCATTCGAAATCACGCTTTCAATTTTAAGTCTGTTTCGTATAATTTTATCGTCCATTAGCAATTCGTTTATTTTATTTTCATTATAGCGGACAATTATTTCGGGATCGAAAAAATCGAATGCTTTCCGGAAACTTTCTCTTTTTCGCAGGATTGTAATCCAGCTTAAACCTGCTTGAAAAGATTCAAGCGCAAGTAGCTCGAATAATTTCCTGTCATCCTTTAATGGAACACCCCATTCTTCATCGTGATATTTTACATATAATTCATCATTTCCGCACCAGGGGCATCTTTCCAAGTTAGTCATTATTTAATCCAGACAGTTTTAATATTAACAAATTCTTTTATTCCGTAATGCGACAATTCACGTCCGTAACCAGAATTTTTTATCCCGCCGAAAGGGAGCCGGGGATCGGATTTAACAATTCCATTAACGAAAACGGTTCCGGAATCTATTTTGGGAATTAATTTTTCAGCTCGATGAACATTGCTTGTCCAAATTGAGGCGCCTAATCCGAAAGAAGTGTCATTAGCTATTTTTACAGCTTCATCTTCATTCTCAGCTTGAATAATTACCGCAACCGGACCAAACAATTCTTCGGAATAAGCCGGCATTACTTTAGTAACTTCCGATAATACCATCGGCTGAAAATAGAAGCCTTTATCCGGGACAGGAATGTTTTTCGTTAGAATTTTTGCGCCTGCTTTAACGGAATCATCAACTTGTTTCTGAAGCTCATCTGCAAATTCTTTTTTTGCAAGAGGTCCCAATTCAGTTTCAAAGTCCATTGGATTGCCCATTTTCAGGGATTCAATTTTCTTACAAAAACCAGGAATGAACTTATCAGCAGCTTTACCAACGGTAATAAACCTTTTCGCAGCAATGCAGGATTGTCCGTTATTTAAAATCCTTCCGGTAACTGCTCCGTTTATTGCTGCATTAAAATCGGCATCTTCAAAAACAATAAAAGCGTCGCTTCCGCCCAGTTCCAGCACAACTTTTTTTAAGTTTCTTCCGGCAATCGCTGCAACTTCACGTCCGGCAGGTTCGCTGCCAGTAAGTGTAACCGCTTTAATTAGTGGATTTTCGATAACTCTTTTAACTTTGGAAGAAGAAATCTGCAACGTACGAAAAATGTTTTCAGGGAAACCGGATTCACGGAAAACTCTTTCAATTTCAAGAGCACATTTAGTAACATTTGAAGAATGCTTTAACAAAGCGGCATTTCCAGCCATCAGCGCCGGCGCAGCAAACCGGAAAACCTGCCAGAAAGGGAAATTCCAAGGCATTATTGCCAATACAATGCCCAGTGGATTATAAGTTATATAGCTTTGTGATGCATCAGTTTCCACAAATTCATTTTTTAAAAACTCTTCGCCATTTAAAGCATAATATTCGCAAACCCAGGAACATTTAAGAATTTCAGCTTCCGCCTGTTTAACCGGTTTTCCCATTTCGGAAGTAATCACTTTAGCGAGAAAATCTTTTTCGGAAATTAATTTTAAGGATGCGTTTAGCAAACACTTTTTCCGGAATTCAAAAGCGGAGTATTTCCAATGAAGCCAATCATTTTCAGTTTTATTAATTATATCATCAACCGTTTCATCAGAAAATTCTTCAAAAACTGAAATAATTTCTTCTGTTGCAGGATTAATTGAAATTAAGCTCATAGTAAATTAAGTGATTAAAAAGATTGTAATTCGCCGTCAACGTAACCTTCGTAATGCATTACAGTGCCATCGTTGTTCCACCATGTAAAAACGCCGTTTCTTTGATTTTTTCGAAAACTGCCTTCTTCTTTTTTAGTACCGTCAGGATACCAGCAGGTATATTTTCCGTTACGCTCGCCGTTTACATAAGTCCATTCTTTAAATTTCCTGCCAGTTTCATAATACTCAATAACAGAACCGTGAAGTCGCGCATTATAATAATTTTCGCGTGTTTTTACTTCGCCGTTTTTATAATACTCAAGAATTTCACCGAGTTTTACATTGTTGGAATAGTTCCCTGTACTTTTCAATTCGCCTGTTTCATACCATCCTTTATATTCTCCCTGAAGTTTCCCATCCTGATAGTTTAATTGGGTTTCTACATTTCCGTTACTGTACCAGCTTGTAAATTTTCCGTCAAGAATTCCAGCAGAATAATTGGCTTCGGATTTAACAGCTTTTTTTTCGATATTAGCAACATTGGTTTTCACTCTATTGGAATGATATGTTATTAAAGTCCCTGTAAATGGATAATCTTCTCCTTTTATATAAACAAGGTTTCCTTTAACAATAATATCATCGGAAGATACTTCCTTATTGCAGGATAGAATAAAAAATGATACAAATATTATAAAAAAAATTCTCATGTATTAAATGCTCTTTACGATTATAACAAATATAATATAATTATTTATTCATAGGAAAAATATTTAACGATTATTTTTATTAAATATTAGTTCTGCAAATAAAACATTTTTATTAAAAAATTGCGTGGAAAATATGTCAAAACAAAAAAATCCCAAAACATTTATTCTGGACACAAATGTAATTTTGCACGATCCATCCTGCATAACACAATTTAAGGAAAATGATATTGTTATACCTTTGGTTGTAATTGAAGAAATCGATCACTTCAAACGCGGCAGCCAGGTTATTAACCTTAATGCCCGTGAGTTTGCCCGCACGCTTGACAACCTTACCGGAAAAGATATATTTAACGGCGGAATTTCAATGGGCGAAGGAAAAGGGAAAGTGAGGATCCATATAACTAAAGGATTGGCCAAAGAAATTCACGAAGCTTTTCGCGAAGATAATCCAGATCATCGTATTTTAAGCGCAGCATTTGAAATTTATAAAAATTCAGCCGATAAGAAAAAAGTGATTTTAGTTAGCAAGGACGTGAACTTAAGAATGAAAGCAAAAGCTTTGGGGATTTTAGCCGAAGATTACACAACTGACAGAATTACAAATGTGGAAGAACTTTACAGCGGAAAAGAACTGGTTGAGAATTTTGATGATGATATTCTTCAGAAATTTTTCCACGTTCCTTTCGAAATTCCATCCGAAGAAATTTTGCCAAAAATTAAAGCAGAAATTGTTGCAAATAAATATTACATCCTTCGAAACAATTACCGGTCGGCACTCACAAATCTTAATCATACCAAGACATTTTTTAAAAAGATTGACAAAGTGGGAGTTTATGGTATAATGCCGAGAAATTCCGAACAGACATTTGCCATTGATGCACTTACCAATCCGGAAGTCCCTTT
>CAYTFZ010000108.1:3608-8193 GCA_964437215.1 uncultured Melioribacteraceae bacterium
GCTGGCGAAGGAGCAAAAATTGTATTAACTGGTGACATTTATCAGATAGACCACCCATATCTCGATTCACAATCGAACGGCTTGTCATATTTAATTGATAAGTTTAAAGGACAATCGCTTTATGCTCATATTAATTTAGAAAAAGGAGAGAGATCGGAGCTGGCAGAACTTGCAAGTAATTTATTATAATTAATTAGCAATTGAATATATAAGAAATAAATGCTATCTTAATTTTGAGTTTCTCAAAACGAGGAGGCAGTATGAAAACTTATATCTTATTTACAAAACTTTCGTCCGAAGTAGCAAAAAAAGTTAAGGACCGCTCCATTTTAGGACGACATTGGCTGGAACAGGTTAAGGAAAAGTGTCCGTCAGTTAAGTTTATTAATCATTATGCATTGCTTGGTAAATACGATTTTATGGATATTTATGAAGCTCCCGATGATGAAACTGCTGTAAAAGTATCTCTTATAAGCCGAGCAAATGGAGCGGAAACGGCTGAAAGTTTATCTGCAATTCCGTACATGAATTTTTTAGAGCTTACTAAAGAAATTTGATTTTTTTAATAGGAAATTAATATTTAACTAATTGCTGCAGTTCATTTTTTATTCTTTGCAGAAACATAAACGAAAATTGTTTCAGGAGGGAATATGAGTATAATGGAGCAAACAAAATATGTTTTTCATTTAGCGCAAAACATTCACTCGCATCTAAGCAAAATATATCATACTGTAGGCAACAGTACAGACCGCGAAAGACTAAAACTTCTTCTTGAGTATATGAGCAGTCAGGAAAAAATAATTAAATCGTGCATCGAAGAATATGAAAATTCTCTTTCAAGAAAAGTGCTTAACACTTGGTTTAAGTATGTGCCAAAAGATATACAAATTGATTATTCGAAAATACTAAGTGTAAATTCGAGCACCGATATTGATGATATAATTACACTTGCTTTGGATATTGATGATAAGCTGATATCAATATATTCCGAAATGGCAGAACACAGCGACTGCGAAAGTGTTAAGGATGCATTTTCGAACCTTATACAGCTTGAACAGCAAAATAAGAAAAATCTTGTGCGAAGTTATATGCGATTTGAAGATATTTAATCATAAAGAAAATATGGTTTGATTTATCTGAAAAAAGGTAAAGATCAAACCATATTTTTAATTATTAAAAATAATAATCAACACCTATATTAATGGTAAACAAATCAGTTGTTGATTTATTTACATAGTAGTCAACGGCTCCGTTTGCAGGATTTATTACTATTCCGCCTTCAGTTAAATATTCCGATTCTGAACTCCATAAGTAACGGCATTTTAAATTCAGGTATAATGTGCCTTTTTCATCAGGATTATTCCAAACTTTAATAAGCATTCCTCCGCCTATACCATAGCTCCAGCTCCAATCATCAAAATTGGTAGATTCGGCAATATTTTCATTATTGCCCCAATCTCGTTCGCTTTTAACTTCAGTTGTTGTAAAAATGTAATTCCCGCCCCCGAGAACTTCTAAAAAAGGGCGCCACGTGCCAGTAAAAGGGGCAATCTGGACAAGTAAATGCATATTAGCAATACTGTTGTTTCTGTTAACATCAACTCTCACATCAGGAATTGTGTGGCTTAATGGTCGGGACTGGCTTTCTCTGCCGTAATTTAAATATCCGAGATTTAACCCGATAGTTACAGGTCTTTGTTTATTCGGCTCCCAAAAAGTACCGTGAATTTCAAGTCCGTAACCAAGTTTATCGGTGTTAAGTTTAAATTCATTTTTCGGTATTCCAATTACAAAACTGCCTCCGACGGTTTGTGCGTAGTTTATGCTACAGGCGCTGACTAAAAAAATAAACAGAATCTTTAGGTTTTTCATAAATTGCTCCAATATATTATATTCTTATTTCGTCACTAAAAACAACATCATCTTTGAATGCTTTATCTAACAGAAGTTGGTATTTTTTCCAGCTTATTTCAACTGCTCCAAACATTTTTAAGTGTTCAGTCTGAAATTGCACATCAAGCAAAGAGAAATTATTTTGTGCTAAATGCTTAATTAAAACAGCAAATGCGCACTTGGAGGCTTGCGGAACCCTTGAAAACATTGATTCGCCAAAAAAGGCTCCTTTATATGATATTCCATAAAGTCCGCCGACTAAAATCGAATTTTGATAAACACCAATACTTTTCAAAAAACCAAACTCCAATAGCTTCGAATATGCTGATATCAATTCTCTGCTTATCCAGGTTTCCTTGCGCTGGGAACAAGCTTCTATAATATCCATTGTATGTATGTTCGCCTTATAAACAAAATCTGTGCCGGACATAAACTTCTTCAATGAACGGGGTATATTGAAGTTATTAAGTGGAATTACAGTTCTGATTTTAGGCTGATACCAATTTATTATACCGTTTTCATCAGCCATAGGAAATGCTCCGCTTGCATAGAGCATAATCATATTTTCAGGCTCGAGCCATTTTTTTATATCTTGAGGAAGGCCGTAACTCATTATTCAATTTAAATTATAATGAGCAAAAATAATAAAAAAAATTATTTCAAGGAATCTGTTTGCGGTTTTGGGTTGAAAGCCTGGCAGTAATCCTGAATTAAAACATAGGCGCGTTTGTCTCCAAGTTCACCGGCTTTACTCCAATCGAGGCAGGCAGAATCGAGATAATTAAGCTGATAAAGAGCAATTCCCCGGTTTATATAAACTTCTGCTTCTGCCGGCTTAAATTCAATCGCTTTTGTATAATCGGCAATGGCACCTCTGAAATCGCCAAGTTCAACTTTTGCTAAAGCTCTGTTATTATATGCCATTGCATTTTGTTCATTCAATTTAATCAGCTGTGTATAATCTTTAATTGCTTTACTGAAATCTCCCAAATTATGGTAAGCAATTGCACGATTATTGTAGGCAATGGAATCTTCGGGATTTATTTCAATTGCCATAGTAAAATCTTCAATTGCACCATCGTAATCACCGCTGTCAGCTTTCATAAATCCGCTTTTTAAAAGTGATGAACCGCGGTCTGTTTTTGTTTCAACTTCTTCTTCGCCGCAGGAAATAAGTGATAATGTTAAAACAAATAGTGTTATGTAAAGTATTGAGTTTATTTTTAAAACAGACATTTTTAGAATAACCATAGATTTTATCGCTAGAAAAAATTATTAAATTATTGAAATAATCGAATTTGTTAACCGTTTCTTTAACAAAAAAAATATTATTTTCGTGGGTTATTAAATAAAAAAAGAGAAACTTGAACAAGTCGAAAATTGCTTATTTCTATGCTGCCGTTACAGTATTTCTTTGGTCTACTGTTGCAACAGCATTTAAATTTACACTTGAAGGAATGAATTATATTCAATTGGTCTTCTATTCATCTTTGGTCAGCACAATAGTTTTATTTATAACTTCGGCAGTAATATTTAAGATTGATATTAAAAGTATAATAACTACCGAAAATTTATTTTGGAATATATTTACCGGATTTTTAAATCCATTTTTGTACTATTTAGTTTTATTCAAAGCCTATTCAATTCTACCGGCACAGGAAGCTCAGCCTCTTAATTACACCTGGCCAATTGTAATTTCAATTTTATCTGTAATTTTTCTTAAGAATAAATTTTCGGCTATAACTTTTGCCGGTTTACTTATTGCATTTAGCGGTGTAATTATTATAGCAGTACGCGGGGATTTCAATAATTTACACTTCGAAAATCCTTTAGGTGTTTTTCTATCAATCGGCAGTTCCATAATTTGGGCAAGTTACTGGATTATCAATCTTAGAATAAAAAATGAGCCGGTAATAGTCCTTTTGCGCTCATTTATTGCAGGTACAATATTTTCGTTTTTGTTCTTGTTAAGCACGGATTCCCTGGCTTTAAATGAACCTGACTATATTTGGGGAGCAATTTACATTGGTTTTTTCGAGATGGGAATAACATTTCTTTTATGGATGAAAGCATTGCAGTTTTCCGCAGATAAAACCAAAATATCCGCATTAGCATATTTATCACCGTTTTTATCTTTAATGTTTATTGCAATTGTTTTGGGAGAAAAAATTAAAATGTATTCAGTTATCGGATTAATTTTTATTGTATGCGGAATTTTAATACAAAATATCAGATCTTCTAAAAGGATTCAATAAAAAGACGCTGAAAATTTTAATAAATGTTAAAAAATCAAGGGTTTGTTGATATAATTAAATTAATTGTTATGAAATAGAAAAAAGAATACTTAATTTTAACTTGTAAATGGTTTGTTAGCTGTAAAGAATATAAGCCGTTTATTTTAAGTAATTATTTTTTAATGTTTTACAGGAGTTTTAAATGGCAGAACGTCAAGAGGGGACTGTTAAATGGTTTAACAGCTCAAAGGGGTACGGTTTCATTCAGAGACCAGAAGGCGAAGATGTATTCGTACATTATCAGTCAATTATAGGTGAAGGATACCGTTCACTTGAAGAAGGCCAAAAAGTATTATTTGAAGTTAATCAGGGACAGAAGGGACCTCAAGCCAAGGAAGTTGAAGTCGTTAAATAATATTTTAGCTTTTTTACAGGCACCTTGCGGTGCCTTTTTTTTT
>CAYTFZ010000109.1:0-8111 GCA_964437215.1 uncultured Melioribacteraceae bacterium
GATAATAATTCTGCGCTTCTTTGAATTTTGCTTTCAAATAAAAATTGTTCCCCAGATTGTAATAAACACCGTATCCGGGGTTAATTTCCAAAGCTCTTAAAAAGTGTAACTCAGCTTCTTCAAGTTTATTCTGGCGCTGAAGAGCAAACCCCAGATTGTTATTCGCATCAAAATCGTTCTTAATAGAAAGTGCTTTTTTATAATATTCTTCGGCCTCCGAAAATTTCTTTGTCTTTAATTTCATATTTGCAAGATTTATATAAGCATTAAAATCGTTGGGAATTATTTCTAAAACCTTTAAATAGTATTTTTCGGCTTTGCTGTAATCGGTTTTTCTTTCTGCTTCGGCGGCTGCATTAAAAATTGCATCGGTAAAAAGAGGATTTATTTTAATAGCTTGTTCAAAATATCTGGCAGCTTCATCACTTTTTTCTGTGCCCGAAAGAAAAACGCCGTAATCGTTCAATAATCTGTGCGATCCGGGAAAAGTGTTAATTCCCTTTAAGAAATATTTTTCGGCGATTTTTTCATCTTTCCGGCCGATAAAAATGCTGCATAAATGAATATAGCTTTCTTCGCTGAATGAAGAATTTTTATCAATCAATAAGCTTAAAAGTTTTTCAGCTTCAATTTTTTTATTCTGCGAATTTTTTAAAACTGCCAGCCAGTATAATATTTCCGGATCGTCAGGATTTTTCTTCTGCAACGCAGCATAATATTTTTCAGCTTCATCCAGATTTCCCGCCTCGTGGTTTTCGAAAGCTTTAAGTTTAATTATCAGATATTCTTCATCGTAATTCTCTTTCTGAGGAATAACTTTTTGCAATTCTATTGGAATATTTTCAAAAACCTCATCCCAGCTGCCTGGTTTTTTCTGCCGGAATAAACGCATTGAAGGATACCAGACCGAATTTTCCACTCCGAATTTCCATCGCCAATCAGCTGCAAAAGGAAGCAGCGTCCACACTTTTTTGCCCAGTGCTCCCGCCAGATGTGCAATGGATGTATCGACAGTAATTACCAGATCAAGAACTTCTATAAGATTTATCGTATCTTCAATTGAAACATCTTTATCTAAAAGCTGAATTATATTCTTTCGTTTAAGGAATGCCATTTCTTCTTCCGAAAGATATAGCTGAAGACTAAAAATGTTGATCCCTTCGATATTGGTAATTGTTCTAAATTTTTCAATTCCGATTGACCTTTTATAATCGAATTTATGTTCTGGATTTCCTCTCCAGGCAATCCCTATTTTTAATCCGTTATACTTTTTAATAATCTGCTCGAATTTATTAATCTTGCCGGCTTTTATATAAGGATTTTCGCTCGGGATATTTTCTTCATTAATTTTAAGAAGATGCGGCAGACTAAGCAAAGATACTGCAAAATCGTAGTTGCCGTATTCTTCTTGCAGATTAACTGTTTCGTCAATCCATTCAATCTTTTCGGCAAACTTATCCAGTGATTTCCGGCAATGAAAAATTACGTGCGCTCCGCGCTGTTTCAGCTCTTTAAGAAATCTTAAAAATTGAATTGCATCGCCAATTCCCTGTTCATCTGCTACAAGAATACGTTTATTTTTAAGACTTTCGCCATTCCATATTTTTTTATAACGATTATCATTTTTCAATTTCGAATTGCGGTATTCGTATTCTGCAAAACCTTCTTCATAATTTCCTTTTGCTAAAAGCGCTAAAGCTTTGTTAAAATGCAAATCGCTCTCCAAAGAAATTTCGATGGCAGAATTGTAAGTTTTTATTGCCTCATCCGGCTTTTCCATTTCGTAATACAAAGCTGCCAGATTCGAAATCGCGTCCGTGTAAAAAGGTTTTAAATGCAGCGCATTCCTAAAAGAATTTTCAGCTTTTCCGTATTCGAATGTCTCCATCTGCACCAGACCAAGATTGTTCCAAATCTCGCAGTTACCTGAATCATATTTTAATGCTTCTATGTAGCATTCTTCAGCTTTCTTGCTTTCTTTTTGTCCTTTAAAAATATTTCCCGAATTGAAAAGCGCTTTCCCGGCAAGCTTTTCATCTTTCTTTACTTCATCATAAAAATTCAATGCTTCGATGTATTTCTTTTGTTTTTGAAGTGAAACTGCAAGGTTGTATTTTGCCTCATTATTGTTTTTATCGTTATTATAAAGGTCATTAAAAATAATTTCAGCTTTTTCAGGAATTTCTCTTGATAAATATATTTCTCCCAGATTCCATTTTGATGCTTTATGGTCTGGATTAAGATTTAATACTTTAAGATACTGTTCTTCGGCTTTTTCCAGCTGGTTCATTTTAAAATAAATGAATCCCAGATTATAATATGTTTCGTAATCATCCGGAGCAATTTTTAATGCTTTTTGCAAACATTCCACTGCATCGTTTTCTTTACCGATAAGAAAATATGATAAGGAAATATTATTTAATGCTAGAATATTCTCGGGTTCAAAATTTAAGGCTGCATTAAAATAAGCAGCAGATAGAGCAACTTCACCGCTGTTTTGAATAATTATCCCTGCATAATTATAAACCGATGCATTAGCAAATCCGCCTTTAATGCACTTATCAAAACACTCAAATGCTTTTTCGGGCTTGCCGGAATTAAAATATAAAACTCCAAGATTAAACCAAGCGGTATAGAAATTTTCATCCTGCTCAATAATCCGTAAATATTCTTTTTCGGAAGCGTTTATATCTCCCGATTTGTAAAGGACTTCGGCTTTTTCGAGTATTTTCTGCAAATTAAACCAGTATTATTAGAATAATATTTTAGGCAATATTCCTGCCAAACATAAGATATGCTTATATTTAGCCATTATTTGAAATTTCTAAGCACTTCATTATGAAATCAGCAAACATTATTCAGCAAGTGCACAATATTATGCACTTTAAAGATCTTTATTTCCCATTTCTTCCTAAGTTTTGCGGTATTTATTAACTTTTAAGGATTATTTTTAAAATTTGCTTTATGGTATCAATTTTGACTAAAAAAAATTTCTTAAATATTTCAGGATTATAAATGCATATCTGGCTGGCTTATGTTTCTTATCCCGTAACGACCGCTGTTTATTTTGAAAGAGCATTAAAAAATGACCACAAAGTTACAACCTGCGGACCTTCGATTTCACAGGAACTTATTAAAGCTTGGAAGCTTGAGAATATGAATCTTCCTGTAATCCCGCACGATATTCCGCTTGATGCTGAGCCGGATATTCTTGAAGTGTTTAATAAAGCAGAAGACAAACCTGAGCTTTTTTTCTGGATTGAATCAGTCTACGGTTTTTTCCCGAGGAATATTGATAAACTGCCAATCCCTAAAATTTGCTATTTAATTGACAGTCATCTTAATCTACAATGGCACCTAGAATGGGCAAAAAATTTCGATCACGTTTTCATTGCACAAAAGGAATATATTGATGATTTCCGGAAAGCAGGAAATAAAAATGTACACTGGCTGCCTCTCGGATGCGATCCCGAAATTCATTCGGGCCAAAAAGGATTAAAAAAACACGACATCGGATTTGTCGGTTCGATGATAAACAACCCCCGGCGGACTGCATTAATCGATTTGCTTTCCGAAAAATTTGCGGTCTTTAATAAGCGTTGTTTCTGGAAAGAAATGTCGCAGGTTTTTACCGATTCTAAAATCGTTTTTAACAATTCAATACGCAACGACCTTAATATGCGGCTTTTTGAAGTGATGAGCACTGGAACCTTTCTGCTGACTGACAATGCTTTAAATTCGGGTCAGGATGCTATGTTTATTGACGGAGAAGACATTGCGGTTTATTCCGACAAATACATTTCGGGCAAAGCAGAATTTTATTTTGAAAATGAAGATCTGCGCGAAGCAATTGCAAACCGCGGAAATGAAATTATTCACAATGCTCATACTTATAAACACCGTACAGATGAAATTTTTAAAATCATAAATAATAAAATAAAAGATACTCCTTCGCCGGAAGAATGGAGGAAACGTTCAATTAAAAATATTAAAATTTCATCTCAGGAAGTTAATAAATTGAAAAGAAGTTTTGTTATACCCGTACTCGATTATTCGCCTGCGAGCAATTTAAATATTAAAACTCTTCTTGCAGATTTTGAAAACATCGAAGGAAATGTGATTATTATATTCAACAACGAAAAAGTTGCAGAAGAAATGAAAAACCATCCGCGGATTGATTATTACGCGGTAATGAATAAAAATGTTGGTGTTGCCCGAGCATGGAATATCGGTTTGAACATTTCTCAAACACCAGTTACTTTTATCTGCAATGCCGATTTGCACATTACAAAAGAAGCTGTAGAAAAGATTGAAAACGGGTTGATAGAGCTTCCGGATGCTGCTATGGCTGGTCCGCAGGGATCGATGTTTAATTTCGAACAGGCAAAAGACTTAATCTATTACGACAAAGGAGTTTTTGATGCTCCTGCTGTTGTTGATGCGGTTTCCGGATTTTTCTTTGCAGTAAAAACAAAATACTTTAACAGCGGAATTTTGAAATTTGAAAACTCATTCACCCCCTGTTACTTTGAAGAATGGGATATTGGTCTGCAAATAAAAAAAGCCGGACTGAAAAGTTATATAATTCCGGTTACAGAATATGAACATCATTGGAGCGGTTCGATAAGAGCATATCGTGAAATTGAATATTATAATAAAAAAGAAACTGCCGGACAGATTCTTGAACGAAATAAAAAATTGTTCTTTAAAAAATGGAATGATTACGGCGAAAAAAACGGAAAAGATATTTTAATAAGCGAATGGAAGAAATTAGCTTTCGAAAAAGGCGAACAGCTTATTGAAAGTAATAATCTGGATATCGCATTCAAATTATTCGCCGAAATTAATATGCTTTATCCAGGTGATAAAGCCGTGCTTACAAATCTGGGAGTTATATCTTTTCTTAAAGATAATATTAAAGAAGCAAAGGAATATTTTCATAATGCCCTTGAAATTGATCCTTTTTTTGAACCTGCTTCAGACAATTTAAAAATAATTGAAGATAGAAAATGATTAAGCTTGAACTTGATAAAGTAAACTTTATCGATCTTACTTCGCTTCTGGAAAAAACTTCAAGCAGCCATACAAAGAATTTTCTTGTTTACCCTCAGGGAGAACATTACAAACTGCTTGCATATATATCAAGTCTGCTTAACAACGCTGTTATTTTCGATATCGGCACTCACCACGGAAGTTCGGCTTTGGCGCTTTCGGTTAATAAAACCAATAAAATTATAAGTTACGATATTTTAAATCAGTGCGAACTTTTAATGCCGATAAGCAATATTGAATTAAATATTGGGAATGCTGCTGAAGATAAAAGATTGATTGACGCATCACTTATTCTGCTGGATACAGCACACGATGGCATTTACGAAGCAAATTTTATTATTCATCTTTTAAATATCGGCTATAAAGGCATTCTAATTTTAGATGATATTTTTCTTTGTCCCGAAATGAAAGCTGTCTGGGAAGCAATCGCTCTTCCCAAATATGACCTCACTTATGCAGGACATAACACCGGCACAGGTTTGATTGATTTTGGGAATAATGTAATTGTTATAGAGTCCGAAAAATGGCTTTCCGATAAAAAAATTCTTGAAAGTTTTGAAGAAAACCCTTTTGAAACAATTAAAACAGAACTTGGCAAAACAAGCATTCCTAAGGAAATCATAACATACTTACTAAAATGTGTTATGTTAAAATTTGAGACGGAAAAAAATCTAGGAAGAAAATTATTTTAATTTTTTCGGATTAACGGTTCAAACAAATTTAAAAGCCCGGCAATTACCGGGCTTTATTTTATTATTGGTTATGAATATTCAGATATACCAGAGTTTGATTTAACAACTGATGGGCAATTTCCCCGAATGTTATCGGACCGGTAATATTCCCTGTTTTTTTCCCTTCGAGTTCGCCATAAAGATAGTTTAAAATGCAGTTGCAGGAAAAAACAATTCTATCCAGTCCTTTTGGAATACTTTCGTCAAACTTCGTAACGTAATTTTCTATCGGTGCTGCCAGCTTATATTCTGTTCCTTTGAAAACCGGTGCGTAAAAATTTACGGTTTTATTTTTTTCATCAATGCTCTGAAAACTTACATTCACCAAAGCTCCGAGGTAATCGGCAACCAATGGATTTTTGAGATCAGCTTTTTTATCTAAAAGATAATCGCAGAAATTTTGTTTTTTACCTTTTATGTAACAATCAGTAACGCTGAATCCTTCTTTATCGAAAATAATAGTATCGCCGTTACCTTGTTTAAATATGTTTATAATGCCTATTGTAGCATACATTTCCTCAGGCAGCTCAGCATGGAGAGCAACAGCTTTTTTATCCGTTATTTCTCCGGTTTCTCCATTAATAACTTTGGGTGTTACTTTCCCTAAATCCTTTAAATCTACACCCGATATCCATCCTATTATCTGTCTGTCGTATATTTTTTCGTATTCGGGTGCCTCATTTGCATATTTAATATGCACTTCACTTAATGCAGGAATAATTAAAATCGTGTATCCGTTTTCAACAGAATCTTCAGGAATATTTTCTAATTCGTCTGTCTGATACATTTTAATTTTGCATCCCGAAACATAATCCGGCTGCTCGGTAACAAAAATTTCAGCAGACGTGGATTTCCCTCCGTAATCATCCATAAAATAAGGAATTGTTCCTCCAATCCATTTCCCCTTCGGTAGCGCTTTTAACAATTTTTCATCACCGGCAAGATATAAAGTTTTGCCGGCTTTAATTTTTTCTGTCACCTTTTCAACTGATAAAAGCATTATAACCTCCCGTTAAAGATTTTTGATAATTCTTCGTTGTAAACTGCATAGTGCTTGTTAAAATATTCGTGCGCCTCTTTTACGGCATCATTAACACTCTGTTTCGAACTATCCATTTTAATTTTTCTGGATAACCTGTTCAGAAGCATATTTCCGGCAAAAACTCTGAAATTTGCCTGAATCTGACCGGTTACAAGTTTTTCCCATTTAGGATTTGTGGTTGGCGGCAACATTTAATAACCTCTGGATTTTATTAATAAATGATTTTAATTACATTTTTTATTTTCGTGTCATTTCGCATAAAGTTGACATACTAATGTTTTTTTTGAAGAAATTAATTATGCCCGATCAATTTGAATTGCTCGTAATTTCATATATATTATCGAATATCAATTATTTTAAAATTTAACAAAGTGGATAACAATGAAAAAAAAATCTAAACTATTTCTCCTTTTCCTTTTAATTACTGTTTCCCTCTTTTCACAAGAAAAGCCGGCAGATGAATTTTCACTTAAATTAAGCGGATATGTTAAAACCGATGTTTTTTACGATACGCGGCAATCGGTAACTGCCCGCGAAGGTCATCTTTATCTTTATCCGGCACCAGAACTGAAAGATGCAAACGGAAATGATTTAAACTCCGAAACCTCGTTTAATTTTCTTTCTGTACAAAGCAGAATAAATGTTACAGCCTCGGGAACAGAAGCTTTGGGAGCAAAAATTAAAGGCGTTATAGAAGCTGATTTTTTCGGGAATGCAGATACCGATGTAAACGGTTTCCGGCTGCGCCACGCATACGTTACTTTAACTTGGGATAAAACCTCTCTGCTTGTAGGACAGTATTGGATACCAATGATGATTGTGGAATCCTGCCCCGGAACAGTTTCGTTTAATACCGGCGCACCATTTCAGCCGTTCGGGCGCAATCCGCAAATACGGCTTTCTCAGTCTGCCGGTAACTTTAAATTTATTGTGGCAGCATCCTCGCAGCGCGATATTCCAAGTCCCGGACCCGACGGAGCAAGCTCTGCATATTTAAGAAACTCAAATATGCCAATATGGGATGCGCATATTCAATATGCACAAAATGGTTTTTTTGCCGGAGCCGGAACTAATTTTAAAATGATTAAACCGCGCGTTAAAACTTCTTTAAACCTGGAAACTAACTCAACTGTTAAAAGTCTTTCTTTTATGGCTTACGGAAAATATGAAACAGGACTCTTTTCGTTGAAAGCTGAGACAATTTACGGCGAAAATATGTCCGATTATCTTTTATTAGGCGGTTATGCTGTTAAAAATATTAACTCTGCCACAGACGAACACGAATA
>CAYTFZ010000110.1:0-8090 GCA_964437215.1 uncultured Melioribacteraceae bacterium
ACTTTTACTTAATATTCTTTTTCCAGGAAATTACTTTTTCGGAGAACTGCT
Source organism: uncultured Melioribacteraceae bacterium (assembly GCA_964437215.1). Classification (GTDB taxonomy): domain Bacteria; phylum Bacteroidota; class Ignavibacteria; order Ignavibacteriales; family Melioribacteraceae; genus JAAYAN01. The sequence goes on from CAYTFZ010000110.1 coordinate 52, forward strand.
CAACATAAAACTTTGGGGATGATTTCCCTGCAATTGATATAGCTTTCTCCCCTGCTTCTACTGCTTCTTTCCATTTTTCCTGCAACGCCAGAAGTTCAGCTTTTACTTTAAAATTATCGAAAGTTTCTTGAATACTAATGGATTTTTGAATCGACACAAGCGCGGCATCGAGGTTCGATTTATTTTCGAGAAATGCAACAGCGGTATAATAATGCTGCATCATTGCATTATTCAAAGCATCGTTGTTCAATTTAAGCAATGCCTCGTCAGTAAAGGCTTCAATTAAAACAGGAATAGCTAAATTTTCCCACTTAAGTTTAAGTTTAGCCGAGTAAGTATTTATATCATCAAAACAATATGTAAGCCACTCGCAAAACGAGCTTTTTTCGGGCATTACATAAAATTTTAAAACATTCTTTGCCGTATCTATAAAAAAAGCTCCCCACTGATCCCATTCCGAGTTCAGTATCACTTGAAAAGAATCGGGCGAAGGAACTATAAAAAAAGAATATTTACCTGATTTAATAAAACTGCCGTTAACTTTTACGTCATCCGAAAACTCAATTACTGTTGCATTATTTGCACCTGCCCGCCATATTTCATTGTAAGGAACAAGTTTCCCCCAAATTTCGCGGTTTTTTACACCGGGTCGGTGATATGTTACAGTTACATCAGTTAAGCCGATTCTTTGTTTTACTTCGGCATATTGGCTTAACATTGGCCGAGCCGGCTGGGCAAACAATCCACAAATAAAAAAAAGAAAAAACGTTGCTGCAGTTTTATATAAAATCATAATTAAATCCTTAATTTATTGTGTTTACAATAATAGTTAATGTAAATGGATAATATCAAGAAATTGTTAAAATGTATTCATAATTTTAGTAACAGAAAAAGGATTTTTATGAAATATTTTGATGAAAACTTCATTGAGTTTCTCAAAGAACTCGAAAAAAACAATAACCGCGAGTGGTTTGCCCAAAATAAGAAACGATACGAAAAATATGTTAAACTGCCGTTTTCTATTTTTACGGGAAATCTTATTGAATTGGTGCGTGATGAAGATCCTGAATTTTGCCCCGATATTAAAAAAGCTGTTTACAGAATTCACCGGGATATCAGATTTTCGGAAGATAAAACCCCATACAAAACACATATAGCCGCGGCAATTTCGTACGGGGGAAGAATGGATTTTGAATCCCCGGGTTTTTATATTGAAATCTCTGCCACGCATTTTACTTATTACGGCGGTATTTATATGCTTAGCAAAGAGAGACTGCTAAAATTAAGGAGATTTATTATTACATATAAAAACGAATTCAACAATCTTATCAACGAAGAAAGTTTTGTAAAAACATTCAATAAAATTTTGGGTTCGGAAAATAAAAGATTAAGTCCCGAATTTCAGAAAGAAGCGTCGGATTTTCCCCTTTTATTTAAAAAACAGTTTTACTTTATTGCCCAGTATCAATCAAATATTATTTTTAAGCCGGATTTTCTTAATTTTGTTTACAATCATTACATTAAAGGAAGAAAAGTAAGCGATTTTATATACGAAGGAATGGGATTGACAAAATAGATATTGACGCATATAATAATTTTGCTCTTTGCAATATTATACATTCTATCTGTATTTTATTACATTTTACGTTTCGCGAATAACTTAATTATATAGCAATATATGATTTATACTTAAAATAAGTTAGGCAACTTAAGCTAATCAACTTTAATATTAACACTATAATATTTTTATAGCTTACTTGCTTTATTTTCTATATTATTCTATCTTTATGAGTTAAAAAATTGTTTTTTGCCAAATTTTTACTAAACAAACCAGTAAGTAAAGTTCTTTGATGAATTCATATTCATCCAAAAGATAATATAAACTTAAAAATTAATTTGTTTACCCTTTTATAATCTTATAAAACCGGGTAACCAATAAAGAAAATATGGAGATACGTCTGATATGAAGACAAATTTTTTGCCTGAGAAACAAGGATTGTATAACCCCGATTTTGAACACGACAGCTGCGGCGTAGGATTTATTGCCAATATAAAAGGTATAAAATCGCACGAAATCATCCGCAAGGGGATCCAAATTCTTGATAATCTGGAACACAGAGGAGCTGTGGGAAGCGATCCGCTTACAGGCGACGGGGCTGGAATTCTTATTCAAATGCCTCACGAATTTTTGAAAAAAAGATGTGCCGAAATTGACATTGAACTTCCGGAATACGGCGAATACGGCACAGGAATGGTTTTTCTGCCTCATATTATGGAGGACAGAAACAGAATTGAGAATTGGTTTGAAAACATAACCCGCGAGGAAGGACAGTTATTTTTAGGCTGGCGTGATGTTCCTTTCGATAATTCGCATATCGGGAAAATTGCCCGTGCTTCGCAGCCGTTATTTAAACAAGTATTTATTCAGCGTGGAAAAAATACCGACCCGAAAGATTTTGAAAAGAAACTTTTTGTTATAAGAAAGCGGGTAGGACTTGCAGTAATGAACTCTGCTTTAAGCTATAAAAACTACTTTTATATTTGCAGCCTTACTACAAAAACCCTTGTTTACAAGGGGCAATTAATGGCGACACAACTCGATCGCTTTTTCCCCGATCTTACCGATGAATTAATGAAAACAGCCATTGCACTTGTACATTCGCGTTATTCTACAAATACTTTCCCTACCTGGGCTTTAGCTCATCCTTTTCGTATGATTGCCCACAACGGCGAAATAAATACTCTGCGCGGAAACAAGAACTGGATGCACGCCCGCGAAAAACAATTCAAAGGAGATATTTTCGGCGAAGACGTTCACAAAATAATTCCCGTTATTGCTCACGGAAGAAGCGATTCTGCCTCTTTCGATAATGCTTTGGAAATGCTTGTTATGTCCGGAAGAGAACTTCCCCATGCAATGATGATGATGATACCCGAAGCTTGGTCGGCTCATAAACAAATGAGCAAGGAAAGAAAAGATTTTTACGAATATCATTCGTGCATAATAGAACCTTGGGACGGACCCGCTTCAATTGCTTTTACCGATGGAAGATATATTGGCGCTGTTCTGGACAGGAACGGATTGAGACCGTCACGTTACTGCATAACAAAAGACGATTATGTAATAATGGCTTCCGAAACCGGCGTTCTGGATATTCCTGCTGAAAATATTGTTGTTAAGGACAGGCTCCGCCCGGGTAAAATATTTCTTGTTGATACCCTGGAAGGAAGAATAATTAAAGATGAAGAAATTAAAGATAAATATGCCGCCAAACAACCTTACGGCGAATGGCTAAAACAGAATATGATAGATATTGCCGAGCTTCCCGAACCTGAAATTCCGGAACAGGATAGCAATGTTTCTCTCCTTGAAAAACAAAAAGCTTTCGGCTATACTTTGGAAGACATAAAAATTCTTTTACAGCCAATGGCAACAGACGGGAAAGAAGCTTTAGGCTCGATGGGTGCTGATACCCCCATTGCTGTACTCAGCCGGAAACCGCAGCCTCTATTCAATTATTTCAAACAATTATTTGCACAGGTAACAAATCCGCCAATAGACCCGATACGTGAAGAAATTGTAATGAGCGAAAAGGTTCTGCTCGGCTCCGAAGGCAATCTTCTTGATGAAACCCCTGCACATTGCCGGAGATTACGTCTCCTCAGACCTGTAATTACTAACAAAGAACTTGCAAAGATTAAAAATGTTGACCTTGACGGTTTGAAATCTAAAACACTGGATATAGTTTTTAAAAGGAAACACGGCAAAAAAGGATTAAAAAAAGCTGTAAAAAAACTTTTTCGTCAGGCAGACGAGGCAGTTAAAGAAGGAATAAACATCCTGATTTTATCTGATAGAAATATTAACAGCGATTTAGTTCCTATACCTTCGCTGCTTGCTTGCTCAGGTTTGCACCATCATCTTATTAAAACAGGAACGCGAACAAAAGTAAGTTTAGTTATCGAATCCGGCGAAGCCCGCGAAATGCATCATTTTGCCGTTTTAATCGGATACGGAGCAAATGCGGTAAATCCTTATCTTGCGTTCGAAACAATTAAATACGAAGTTGAAAACAACCATTACAATGGTTTGGATTCGTACGAAAAAGCCGAAAAGAATTTCATAAAATCGACAAAGGACGGCTTGCTTAAGATAATTTCGAAAATGGGAATTTCAACAATCCAGTCCTACTGCGGCGCACAGATTTTTGAGGCTGTGGGACTAAATGAAGAATTTATAGAAAAGTATTTTACATCAACGCCAAGCAGACTTGGAGGAATAGGAATTGAAACAGTTGCCGAAGAGATGCTGATTAAGCATTCCGATGCATTTCCGGTTCATAAAAAATACGAAAGCGAACTTAATTCCGGCGGATTTTACCAATGGCGGAAAGACGGCGAACATCATCAGATAAACCCAGCTACCATTGCACTTTTACAACAGTCGGTGCGTTCAGGTGATTTCAGCAAATTCAAGGAATATTCCGGTATTGTTAACGAACAAGCAACAAACCTTGCCAGTATCCGCGGGCTGCTTGAATTCAACAGACTTAATCCAATTCCCATTGAAGAAGTTGAGCCTGCCAGTGAAATTGTAAAAAGATTTGCTACCGGTGCGATGAGTTACGGATCAATTTCAAAAGAAGCTCACGAAACTCTGGCTATTGCAATGAACAAACTCGGCGGATTTTCGAATACAGGCGAAGGCGGCGAAGACCCGGCGCGTTTTGTTAAAGAAAGCAACGGCGACTGGAAAAGAAGCCGCATTAAACAAATTGCACAAGGCAGATTCGGTGTTACAATAGAGTATTTAAATAATGCCGATCAGCTTCAGATTAAAATGGCGCAGGGTGCAAAACCGGGTGAAGGCGGACAACTCCCCGGGCATAAAGTATCGAAAGAAATTGCTAAAACAAGATATACAACTCCCGGTGTAGGCTTAATTTCACCTCCGCCGCATCACGATATTTACTCTATTGAAGACTTATCGCAGTTGATTTTCGATTTAAAAAATTCCAATCCCGAAGCCGAAATAAGCGTAAAACTTGTTTCAGAAATAGGAGTTGGAACAGTTGCGGCAGGTGTTGCAAAAGGCAAAGCCGACCACATTTTAATAAGCGGTTACGAAGGCGGAACAGGAGCTTCGCCTCTGACTTCAATAAAGCATACAGGACTTCCGATGGAACTTGGAATTTCGGAAGCTCAACAGGTTCTTGTGCTGAATAATCTGAGGCACCGGGTAAAATTGCAGGCAGACGGACAAATAAAAACCGGACGCGATGTTGTAATTACTGCAATGCTTGGAGCGGATGAATTCGGATTTTCCACAACAGCGCTTATTTCGATGGGCTGTATTATGCTTCGGAAATGTCATCAAAATACTTGTTCGGTCGGTGTTGCCACACAAGATCCCGAACTGCGCAAGCATTTTGCCGGTAAACCGGAACACGTAATTAATTTTTTTACTTATATTGCCGAAGAAGTGCGCGAATACCTTGCACAGCTTGGTTACCGCAAATTTGATGATATTATAGGAAGGGTTGATCTGCTGGATACAAGACCTGTAGAAAATCACTGGAAAGCTAAAGGTCTCGATTTTTCTTCGGTCCTTCACAGACCCGATGTTCCAGCGCGTACGCCTTTACGTCATACAGAAAAGCAGGATCATCTTTTAAATAATGTTTTAGATTACAGGCTTATTGAATCGAGCCGCAAAGCATTTACCGAAAAGAAAAAAGTAAGTTTCTGCTGCAAGATTAACAATTCGAACCGTACCGCCGGCGCAATGCTTTCATCACGGATTGCCAAAACATTTGGTCAGGCAGGTTTACCCGAAGATACCATTCAAGTTGATTTTGATGGTTCTGCCGGTCAGAGCTTCGGCGCATTCCTTGCAAAGGGTATTACTTTTGTTCTTGAAGGAGACGCAAACGATTATGTGGCAAAAGGATTAAGCGGCGGAAAAGTAATAGTTTATCCTCCAAGAAATGCCGCTTTTAAACCGCAGGAAAATATTATTGCAGGAAACGTGATTCTTTATGGTGCAACTTCCGGCGAGCTTTATCTTAACGGCATTGCAGGCGAAAGATTTGCAGTGCGTAACAGCGGCGCAGTTGCAGTTGTAGAAGGAATAGGCGATCACGGATGCGAATATATGACAGGCGGCCGCGTTTTAGTAATTGGGAAAACCGGAAGAAATTTTGCTGCCGGTATGAGCGGCGGAATTGCCTACGTGCTTGATACGGACGGCGATTTCAGCACAAAATGCAATATGGAAATGGTTGAACTTTTCCCTGCAGAATCCGATGAAGATAAAATGCAGATACTCTCGATGCTGGAAAATCATAAGAGATATACAAACAGCGAAGCAGCATCCGAAATTCTTGATAATTTTGATAAATATATTAAAAAGTTCGTTAAGGTCTTCCCCGTAGATTACCGCCGCGTTCTCGAAGAGGAAAAAAATAAAATTGAAAACAATACTGAAGTCTTAATTTAAGTTGCGAGGATTCCCATGGGAGAAATTAGAGGTTTTGTAAAATATAACAGACAGGAGCTGGAAAAACAAAAAGCGCCGGAAAGGACTAAACACTGGGGCGAGTTTACAGTTTTGCCTTCGGAAGAAGATATAAGAAAACAAGGTGCCAGATGCATGGATTGCGGAGTTCCGTTTTGTTCAAGCGGATGCCCCATTAACAATATTATACCCGATTGGAACGATCTTGTTTACAAAGGCAGATGGAAAGAAGCTATAACCAGACTTCACCGTACAAACAATTTTCCTGAATTTACCGGAAGGGTTTGTCCCGCCCCTTGCGAAAATTCGTGTACGCTTGCTATAAACAGACCTGCAGTATCTATTAAAAATATTGAAGTAACAATAATAGAAAGAGCTTATAAAGAAGGCTGGATAACCCCTAAACCCCCGCTTTTCCGCACCGGGTTTAAAGTTGCTGTAATCGGTTCGGGTCCTTCGGGACTTGCCTGTGCCGACCAGATAAACAAAGAAGGTCATTTTGTTACTGTTTTCGAAAAAAACGAAAAACCGGGCGGATTGCTCACATTCGGAATTCCTGAATTCAAACTGGAAAAGAAAATTGTTGAACGCCGTATCAACCTTATGAAAGAAGAAGGAATTGAATTCCGGTGCGGCGTAAATGCTGGGAAAGATATTCCTGCCGAAAATCTTATTAAGGAATTTGATGTTATAGTTTTGTGCGGCGGTTCCGAAACTCCGCGTAATCTGGAAGTACCCGGAAGAGAACTTGAAGGAGTTTACTATGCAATGGAATTTCTGACCCAGCAAAACAGAATAAACCTTGGCCTTCTTAACGAAAAAGATAACAAGATATCTGCAAAAGGTAAAAATGTTATTGTAATAGGCGGAGGAGATACAGGTTCGGACTGTATAGGAACTTCAATAAGACAGGGAGCAAAGTCTGTAAGAAATTTTGAACTTCTGCCTAAACCGCCAAAAACCCGCCAGCCCGATAACCCCTGGCCTCAGTGGGCGTTTATTGAAAGAATTTCGACATCGCACGAGGAAGGCTGCGAGCGCGAATTTGCCGTCCTTACTAAAAAACTTACCGGTATTAACGGAAAAGTAGAAAAACTTCACGGAATACGTCTCGAATTCGGAGCGAAAGACCCTTTAACAGGCAGAAGCCCGATGAACGAAATACCGGGTTCGGAATTTGAATTAGAAGCCGATATGGTAATTCTGGCTATGGGATTTACCGGTCCTGTTAAAACCGGACTTATTGAACAATTAGGCGTTGAACTTGATAACCGCGGAAATGTAAAAACCGGTGCAGATTATATGACATCGCGCAGCGGTATTTTTGCTGCCGGCGATATGCGGCGCGGACAATCGCTGGTTGTATGGGCAATAAACGAAGGAAGAAACGCTGCAGCCTCCGTAAATAATTATCTGGCGCAAAAAGAAAAACAATAATCTGTTTAAATATTTTCAGCAACAGAAGCCTGCCCAAACAGCAGGCTTTTTTTATTTGAATAAAATCAATTGCCGCGGCTTTCAA
>CAYTFZ010000111.1:0-7830 GCA_964437215.1 uncultured Melioribacteraceae bacterium
TTTTTCAAAATAAAGAACTGCATATCCAAGTTTACCAAGACGGTAATAACTGTTTCCTAGATTGTAATATAATTCGGGGCTTTCAATATTTTTATCGAGTATCTGCTTATAAATACGGACTGCTTTTTCGTATTCTTCATTTTTATAAGCATTGGCGGCTTGTTTAATCATTTCGTCGCTGCTTTGAGCCGATGCAAAATTACATACCAGTAGGACAAAAATTATAAGTGCAATATTTTTCATAATTTTTTCTTTATAATTGAATTTTCCAATAAGGCAATCATCTTCAAACATTTTTCGTACAAAATATTCGCTTCTGCGCTTCCGTCAGCTTTTGGGGCAAACCGGGCAAACTCGCATTTCTCGGATATTTGCCGTAAATCAGAGATTAATTCGTAACTTACATTTTCATCTCTTAATTTTTCTATAGCTTTTTCTAACGTAAATTCGGCTTTTTTAATTGACAGTTTATCTTCAAGATATCCGAACAGAGCTTGCGATAATTCGGCATAAAATTCACTAAGCTTATATTCAGTGAGATATTTCTTTGCATTTTTTAACCTCGAAAGAGATACTTTTTCTGCTTTGTGATATTTCATCAAAGACATATTACCTTGCAGTTTATCTTTTCTGCGGAAATATCCAACAACTGCTACAAGAGCAATCAACGGAAAAAAAAGACCTGCCCAAAACCAGTTTCTAACTGTTTTAAATTCCCCTCTCTGCTGAAAATTAAACCCCGATGTTTTAATAAATCTTATATCCTGATTTAACAGCACCACATCTTCTTTAGAATAGCCGGCAGCGGGCATATCGTAATTACCGTTTGCACCGGCTTTTATATCCAATGTGTATTCTGGTGTAATAAGAACAACATATTTTCCGGTTTTAGGATTAAAGTACGAAAATTCCATCGGTTTAATAACCCTTTTTCCCGGAATCCGGGGGACGAGAAGATATTCAATAACTTTGGTTCCCGTAATTGAATTGTTTCGCGAAATATTTTCACTGTATTTAGGATCGTATTTTTCAAATCCCGAAGGCAAAGGCAGCTCCGGAAGATCAAGAAGTTTAATATTTCCCTTACCGGATAATGTAAATTTAAGCGAAATTGATTCATTTATTTCAGCTTCTGTTTTACTCATTTCCGATTTTAATTCATATTCGCCAGAAATTCCTTTAAACGAAGAAGGTTTTCCCTGTTTCGGAAAATCTCGTACATTTAATGTTATAGGACTTGCCTTTGCAACATATTGTACTGTTTCGGTTACACCAAAAAACGAGTCGTTAAAAAATTCATCAAAAATATCGCGCGAACCGGATTTTTTCTTAATAATCACAGGGACTTTAAGTTCAAGCGGTTCGATTTTTATTTCCCCCGATTGGTTCGGGAAAAGCGCTACTTTGCGTAATTCTAAGGTTTTAAATCGCACTCCCTTATACATCTCGTAATTAAAAGTTAAAGTTTTGGGCATTTCTAAATCTTCAGTCCAAAACCCTTGATAATTTGGAAGTTTTTCAATTTGAGGAGAAGATATATTTAACCGGGTATAAAGTTTATATGTTAAAATTATCTCCTCGCCTATAACTGCGCTGCTTTTGCTTGGAATAGCAACCAGGAATAAATTTTCTGCTATTTCTTCATCAGTTACTCCGCCGGCAGCAATATTAGGCGCAGCAGTTTGATTTTTTGATGGAGTGACGACATTTATTGAAAGAGAATTTGAATTATAGGTTTTAGAACCGTAAGTAATTGATGCCGAATTAATTATAAAATTACCAAGCTCTGGACCTTGCAGAATATAAGAAATAACAAGACTGCTGTTCATTCTGCCATTAATAATCTGAACGCTTGAAGAACGGTTTGGACCCGAAAGAATTTTGAAACCTTTAAAGTCGGGAGCTTTGAAATTTTTAACATCGTTAATATCACCGCCGCTGAAAGTAAATTCAATTTCAAACCTCTGGTTCTGCCCTACACTCATTCTGTCGACACTTGCCTTAAACTCCTGAGCAAATCCGAAAGCAGAAAAATATGCTGTTAATATAAAAACAAATAGCTGTTTCATAATAAAATTACCAATCTTTTTCCCTCTTTAAAACACGTCCCTGTCTTTTTCTTAATTCCTTCTGTAAATCTGCTTCGTTATTTTTTAATGCATTTAAAATTCTTTCAGCTTCTTCTTTCGATACTTTTTCTTCCTGCGGCTGTTGTTCCTGTTCCTGTTGCTGCTGCTGTTGATCTTGATTTTGTTTATCGTTTTTATTCTGCTGCTGATCTTGTTTATCTTTATTTTGATCCTGATTTTGCTGCTGGTCTTTCTGATCCTGATCTTTATTCTGATCTTTTTCTTTATCCTGGTCTTTATTCTTGTCCTTGTTTTTATCCTTTTGGTTCTGCTGCTGTTTCATTTTATTAAGCGCATAGGACAAATTATATTTTGTTTCACTGTCGTTCGGGTTCAATTTAAGTGCGTTTTTATAGGCTTGAACGCTCTCTTTCAGTTTATCACTTTTTAATAACGCATTCCCGATATTGTGGAATATTTTTGCTTTTTCTTCGCGGTTTCTTGAAAACTGCAAAGAATTTTGATAAGATTTTAATGCATCATCGTATCTTCCCTGCTTATACAAAGCGCTTCCTAAATTGAAATGACTTTCAAAATTGTCATTCTCAACTTCAAGTCCCTTTCTGAAATCTATTTCCGAATCAGCATATTTCTTATTTTCGTATTTATCAACGCCATCATTTACTAAACTTCTTATGCTTTGCGGATAAACAGCCACCATAAAAATTGCCGAAAATAATAATAAATATCTTTTTATATTCATGTTATTTGCCTGCTTTCTCAAATTTCATTAATAATTTCGATCTGTTTGTGCTTATAAAAAAATCGGTCATTAATAAAAGTAAAGCCGCTATGAGAAAATAATAAAATCTGTCTTCATAATCAGTAATTCTTGTAGCTCCGTATTCTGTTCCTTCTAATTCCGAAAGATCTTCATATATTTTATCAAGTTCATCTTCTGTATTCGATCCGCGGAAATAAGATCCGCCGCCGTCTTCGGCAAGTTTCTCTAACGTTGCTTCATCCAATTTTGTTAAAACAACATTTCCCTTGGAATCTTTTTTATAGTCAACCCGTATTCCGGCAGCGTTATATACTGGTATCGGCACACCCGATGGAGAACCTAAGCCTATCGTATAAATAAGGATTTCTTTATCTTTTGCTTCACTTAAAACATCTTCAAAATCACCTTCGTGATCTTCACCGTCTGTAATTACAATTATGGCTTTGCGTGTTTCCGAACCCTCTTTAAACGATTTCATTGCCAATTCCAATGCCGATCCTATGGCAGTTCCAGGCTGAGGCACAGATGTAACATCTACTGCATTCAGAAACAGATTTGCCGCGGCATAATCTGTTGTCATAGGAAATTGCACATAAGCTTCACCCGAAAAAACTATAAGTCCAATCCTGTCGCCTTTAAGCCTTTGAATCAATTTTGATATTTCAAATTTCGCTTTTTCCAATCTGCTTGGTTTTATATCTTCAGCTTTCATACTCAGCGAAACATCAAGCAGAATATAAACATCAATTCCCACTTGTTTTACTTCTTCCAACTTTGAACCGACTTGAGGATTTGCAAGCGCAACAATAATTAAAGTTACCGATAAGAGATAAATTCCAAATTTTACAAATATTTTTGCTCTGCTTTGAAAAGGCAAAAGTATTTCGTGCATTTTTTTATCGGCAAACTGATTTGTCGCTTTTTTCTGACGCATATAAGAATAATAGAAAAACACCGCCAAAACAGGCAATAAATAGAAAGCAATCAAATATTCGGGATGTGCAAATCGTATCATATCAGGGTATTCTTCTTAAATATGTTCTTAATAAAATAAATTCAATCAATAATAATATAAATGCCGCAATAGCCCAATTATAATAAAGCTCGGATGCAGTTCTGTACGAATATACTTCCACGCGGGTTTTTTCAAGATTATCTATTTCGCCGTAAATTTCTTTTAATTTATTGTTGTTTGTTGCACGAAAATATTTTCCTTTAGTAATTCCGGCAACCTGGCTAAGAAGCTTTTCATCAATTTCAACTTTAATATTCTGGTAACTTCTTCCAAAAGGTGTTTGAAACGGATACGGAGCTTCTCCTATTGTACCAACTCCTATTGTATAAATTCTTATTCCGAAAGTATTGGCAATTTTTGCTGCCGAAACAGGATCTATTTCTCCTGCATTATTAACACCATCTGTAAGAAGTATCATAGTTTTGCTTTTTGCCTTGCTATCTTTTAAGCGGTTAACTCCATTAGCAATTGCCGTTCCAATTGCTGTTCCGTCCTCAATCATCCCGCTTTTTATATCTTTCAGCAGATTTCTTAAAACATTATAATCAATAGTTAAGGGACATTGTGTAAAACTTTCGCGCGAAAATATAACCAGACCGATTTTATCTGTAACTCTTCCCTGAATAAATTCATCAATAACCTGCTTAGCTGCTTCAAGTCTGTTTGGTCTGAAATCTTCAGCCAGCATACTGCTCGAAATATCCAGCACCATTGCAATATCAATTCCTTCGGTATAAATATTTTCGCCTGACCTGAAATTCTGGGGTCTTGCTATTGCAATAATTAAAAGAGCAATTGCAAGCAGACGTAAAAAATAAGGGATGTGAGCTAATCTTTCGCGTAAAGTTTTACTTGCGCCTTTCAGCATCGATATAGAAGAATATTTTAAATCGGGTGTAATTTTTTTATTTTTCTTCCAATACCAGTAAACCATAAAAGGTATTATCAGAAGAAGCCACAGCACTTCCGGATTTGCAAATTTCACATCATCAGAAAACATTTGTTAGCTCCGGTTTTTCTATTATTTCCACTCCGCTTGGTTTTGTTTCTTCAACTATTTTATATGCCTGCTTCATCATTTCTTCGTTAACCGATGCCAATGGATGAAACTTTGCAAATTTAACAAGATCGGCATTTGTAAAGAAATCGTAAACCAAGTCAAATATTTCGCGCGCTTCTCTTTTCGATCTAAGTTTGTTCATTATTTCATTTGAAGTCATTTCCATTGCTGAAAAATAATACCTGTCCTCAAAATATCTTCTTATTATATCAGTCAATTCTGTATGATACTCTTTTACTTTCCCCGACTGCCAAAGCTTTCTGTTTTTCAACGCATTTAATGCATTTATAGCGGTTTCGTGAGGGAAAACTTTAACTTCCGCGATTACTGCAGTCTGTACTTTTCGTTTATCCCACCAGAATATTTTAACAATAAAATATATTCCAATCAATACAAGTGAAATCCAAAGTGCTATTATTAGAATTAACCAATTAAAAGGCAGCGTTATTGGAGCTTTAACATCCTTTATTTCTCCGCTCATTTGAACCGGCAGAGTTGTAACCAGGATTTTTACTTCGTTACTTTTTGTTGATAATGTTTTTTTTATGCCTTTTAATTCGTATTTAACTATCTGTTGCGGAATTATTACTTCGGCAGAATCGTATTTAGAAAAAACATATTTATTTATCTGGGTTATCACTCCGTCATCTTCTTCAATAACAGGTTTATAGGCTGCTATATAATCCAGCGATTTAATACTGTCCTTAACAGGCGGTAATTCAATTTTTATATCCGTGTCGTAAACAATCTGCAAAGTATAAACAATATAATCTCCGACAAAATATTTTGAAGAGTCTGTTGAAGCTTTAACCCTTATTCCCTGAGCAGAAACGGTATTGCAAATAATTGCTAAAATACAGAATAAAATCCAGCGTCTTACCATCTTTTCTCGCGTAATTTAAAAAAATCAACTAACGGTCTGATATACGATTCTTCAGTAGTTATTTCAACCATATCAAGTTTGCTGGCCCGGAAAACTGTTTTTCTGTAATCGTATTGGTCTTTAAGCCTCCTGCTGAACCAATCCTGCACCATCTGGCTTGAAGTATCTATTATGGCAACTTCGCCGCTTTCAGCATCGCGGAATTTAACCAGTCCCATTGCAGGAAGTTCTTTTTCACGCCTGTCATTAAGTACTATCCCGATAAGGTCGTGTTTTCTGCCAACTACTTTAAGTATTTTATCGTATCCGGTATCAAAAAAATCGGATATTACAAACAGGATGCATCTTTTCTTGATTGTATGGTTAAGAAATTCCAGAGCTCCTTTAAGATTTGTTTTGTTTCCTTCCGGCTCAAAAGAAAGAACTTCGCGGATAATTCTAAGAACGTGGCTTTTACCTTTGCGGGGAGGTACAAATTTTTCAATGCTGTCGGTAAAAAGTATCAAGCCAACTTTATCATTGTTTTTCAATGCCGAAAAAGCTAGAATCGAGCTTAATTCTGCTGCAATGCGCTGTTTTGTTTTATCTTTTGTTCCAAACGAAAGCGAGCCGCTCATATCAACCAAAAGCATAACGGTAAGTTCGCGCTCTTCTTCAAAAATCTTAACAAACGGATGTCCGTATCTGGCAGTAACGTTCCAGTCAATGTTCCTTATATCGTCACCGAATTGATATTCCCGCACTTCCGAAAATTCCATTCCTCTTCCTTTGAATACAGAATGGTATTCCCCCGAGAAAACCTGATTTACAAGTCCTCTTGTCTTTAATTCAATCTGCCTAACTTGTTTAATAATTTCTAACATAGTAAATCCTTTTACGGAACTTCAACTCTGTTAAGAATTTGTTCTATTATATTTTCCGAAGTTATTTCTTCGGCTTCGGCTTCGTATGTAACGGCAATTCTGTGTCTTAAAACATCCGGGCAAATCGAGCGTACATCTTCGGGAATAACATATCCTCGGCGTTTAATAAAAGCGTTTGCTTTTGCGCCCAATGCCAGATTTATTGTTGCGCGCGGAGAGGCTCCGTAACTGATAAGGCCTTCAAGATTATTTAATCCGCAAGCTCTGGGTTCGCGCGTGGCAAAAACAATATCGATAATATATTTTTCTATTTTTTCATCAACATAAATTTCGTTTACAAGTTTACGCGCTTTTAAAATATCAGCCGGGGAAATAACCTTTTTAATTTCTCTGGCGGAACCCTCAACGTTCTGCTTCATAATCTTTAATTCTTCGGCTTTAGAAGGGTAAGTAATTTTAATTTTAAGCATAAAACGGTCAACCTGAGCTTCGGGCAAAGGATATGTTCCTTCCTGCTCAATCGGGTTTTGAGTTGCAAGCACAAGAAAAGGATCATCCAATTTAAATGTTTCTTCACCAATGGTAACCTGTCTTTCCTGCATCGCTTCCAATAAAGCACTCTGTACTTTTGCAGGAGCACGGTTAATTTCGTCGGCAAGTATAAAGTTGGAAAAAACAGGTCCTTTTTTTATTGAAAACTTTCCGTCTTTTTGATTATAAATCATTGTACCTATAATATCAGCAGGCAATAAATCTGGTGTAAACTGAATCCTCTGAAATTTGGCATCCATCGAAGAAGCAAGCGATTTTATGGCAAGGGTTTTTGCTAATCCTGGAACACCTTCAAGCAGAATATGTCCGTTCGACAGCAAACCTATTACAAGTTTTTCAACCATCTCTTTCTGCCCGACAATAACTTTTCCTATCTCGGAAAAAAGAGTATCTACAAATTCGCTCTCTTTTTTAATCTTTTCATTTAATTGAGTAATTTCCAATTTTTCAACTCCTGCGTTTTATTCAAAAAATCAGTGCTTTTACAAAAATCGTTTTTACTAAGTTTCAGATTTTTTACAAATTTTCATTTTTTTCAAGCATTAAATATATAAAAAGTTCTTTATAAACAGTTAATGAATAATGAATGGTTATAAGTTTTTAG
>CAYTFZ010000112.1:0-2548 GCA_964437215.1 uncultured Melioribacteraceae bacterium
GCTTTTATTACCGCGCTGCCGACGATAACGCCGTCGCACATAGGCGCAAACCGTTTAACGTCTTCTCCGGTAGAAATTCCGAAACCGATAAGCATTTTATTTTTCTTAACCGTTTCGTAAGTGAATTTTATCCGCTCCAGCGAGTAATTATCAAAACTTTTGCGTATGCCTGTTGTGCCGATAACGCTAACGCAATAAACAAATCCTTCCGATTTTTCATCAATCATTTTAATCCGGTTTTCGGGCGAGGTGGGGGTAGTTAACAGAACCACATCCAATCCTTTGAAATCATCAGTTACAAAATCGTCATATTCCTCGTAAGGAACATCCGGCAGAATTATCCCGTTAACTCCTGCAGCTTTCGCGGCATCTGTAAATCTCTTTATTCCCATATTTAAAATAGGGTTTGTATAGCCCATAAAAATGAGAGGTTTATCCGTTCTTTTGCGTATCGCGGCGGCATAATCAACAACGCGCTGAATCGTAATTCCTTTCTGCAAAGCTTCGTAAGAAGAATGTTGAATAACCGGACCATCCGCCAAAGGGTCGCTGAAAGGAATGCCGATTTCGAGCATATCGGCTCCGGCATCCAAAACGCTGATGGCAAGATCGACAAAATTATCCGGATCGGGGTAACCCGCCGTGAGATAGACCGATAAAACTTTACGGTTTTGCGAATTCACTTTTTCAATATATTCTGATATGTACGACATTTTTTCTCCCGATTATAAATTCAGACTGCTTATTATTGTATTCAAATCCTTATCGCCTCTGCCGGAAATATTCACGATAACAATTTCGCCGGTTTTTGTTCCGGGCATAAGTTTGTTAAGATATGCCACAGCGTGGGCGGATTCAAGCGCTGGCAAAATCCCCTCGTAACGGCTGAGCAACTGGGTTGCCGCTAAAGCTTCATCGTCGGTAATTGAGCCGTAAACCGCGCGTTTTTCATCTTTCAGGAAACAGTGTTCCGGTCCGACACCGGGATAATCCAATCCTGCAGAAATTGAATGAACTTCGCCAACCTGCCCGAATTCATCCTGAATTAAATAATTTTTCATTCCCTGGAAGATTCCGATTTTACCTTTTGTGAGAGTCGCGCTGTGCTTGTTTGTGTCAAGTCCGCAGCCTGCAGCTTCAACCCCAATAAGTTTTACGGAAGCGTCATCGATAAAAGGATAAAACATTCCCATCGAATTCGAGCCGCCGCCGACGCACGCAATAATATAGTCGGGCAATCTTCCTTCTTTTTTAAGAATTTGTTCTTTTGTCTCGGAGCCGATAACCGATTGAAAATCGCGGACAAGCATAGGGTAGGGGTGCGGACCAACAACCGAACCGATTATATAATGTGTATCGCGAACGTTTGCAACCCAGTCGCGGATTGCCTCATTTGTAGCGTCTTTCAGAGTTTTGCTCCCGGATGTTACAGGAATAACTTCCGCGCCGAGCATTTTCATCCTGTGGACGTTAAGTTTTTGGCGTTCAACATCAACTTCGCCCATGTAAACCGCGCATTTAATTCCGAATTTGGCGCAGACAGTTGCAGTTGCAACCCCGTGCTGACCCGCTCCGGTTTCGGCGATAATTCTTGTTTTACCAAGTTTTTGAGCAAGCAGAATTTGCCCGAGAGCATTATTCAGTTTGTGAGCGCCGGTATGGCACAAATCCTCACGTTTCAAATAGATTTTAGCCTTCCCGAACAATTCAGTCAATCTTTTGGCAAAAGTAAGTGGAGTAGGTCTGCCGTTATATTCGCTTTGCAATTCTTCAAGATCGGCAAGAAACCCCGGATCGTTTTTATATTTCAAGTAAGTGGCTTCAAGTTCTTCAAGCGCGCTCATAAGGGTTTCGGGCACGTATTTCCCGCCGAAAATCCCGAACTTACCTTTTTTATCGGGGAACTGGTATTTATTTTTTGAACTCATTATTTTAACTCCCTTTCAACTATCGGCGCAAGTTGTTTTAATTTATTCATAAGTTTTTCAAACTGAACAGGCGATAACGACTGGTACCCGTCGGATAAAGCCTCTTCCGGTTTGTGATGAACTTCAATTATAAGCCCGTCTGCTCCGGCAGCAATTCCGGCAAGCGCCATAGCTGGAACTTTGTCGCCGATTCCAATTCCGTGCGAAGGATCGACGAGAATAGGCAGATGCGAGTGTTTCTTCACGACAGGAACCGCGTTTAAATCGAGAGTGTTCCGGGTGGAAGTTTCGAAAGTTCTGATTCCTCTTTCGCAAAGAATTATATTAAAATTGTTTTGCGCTGCAATGTATTCCGCGCTCATTAACAGGTCTTCTACCGTTGCCGAAAGTCCGCGTTTTAATAAAATCGGTTTCCCGGTTTTCCCGACTTCCTCAAGCAGAGCGAAGTTCTGCATATTTCTCGCGCCAATCTGGATTATATCTGCAACATCGGCAACTTCTGCAATGTTATGCGGATTAAGAAGCTCGGTAATAATTGTCAACCCGAATTGAGATTTAACTTCGGCAAGATATTCCAATCCCTTTTCTTTTAATCCCTGAAAAGCGTAAGGACTCGAACG
>CAYTFZ010000112.1:2648-7545 GCA_964437215.1 uncultured Melioribacteraceae bacterium
TTTCAGGAGAAATGTATCTTTTGCTTCCTTTGAAAAAGATGTAACCGATAGCGTCGGCACCGTATTTTTCGCAGCAAAGCGCATCTTCCAAACGGGTTATTCCGCAAATTTTAACTTTCACTTAACACCACTCTTTTAATTGTTTTAAAGCGTCGCCGATATTTTTCTGCTTCATCAAGTGCTCGCCGACGAGAATTGCATTTGTGCGGGTTTCCTTCAAAAAATCCAAATCTTCCTTTTTTCCAATCCCGCTTTCCGAAACAAGAACCACTTCTTTGGGAAGCATTCCTCCCAGTTTTTCGGTGGTTTTTAAATCAACTTTAAAGGTTTTAAGGTCGCGGTTGTTTATCCCGATAATGTTGTTAATCTTAAAGCTTATCTTATTAATTTCCTCTCCGGAATGAAGTTCAAGCAGGACAGATAAATCAAGTTCCTTTGCACAGAGCGAAAGTTCTTTTATCTGGTTTGCGCTCAAAACTTCGGCAATTAAAAGAATTGCATCTGCTCCATTTGCTTTTGCCTCGTAAATCTGGAATTCGTCAATAATAAATTCTTTCCGCAAAAGGGGAATTGATTTAATCTTTGCTATGTCTTTTAAGAAAGAAATATTGCCTTTGAAGAAGTTTTTATCCGTAAGAACCGAAATCGCATCCGCTCCGTTATTCATATAAATTTCAGCGGTTTTAATGTGATGAAAATCCTCGCGGATAATTCCTTTTGAAGGACTTGCTTTTTTCACTTCGGCGATGATATTTATGCTGCCCGGTTTCGAAATTGCTTTATAAAAACTCAAACATTCAGCGGCAAAAAACTCGGAATCCTCAAAAAACGAAAGTTTGTAATCTTTGCGTAGTTTTTTCACTTCGTCCTTTTTTACTTCAATTATTTCATCGAGAATTGTCATATTCAGCCTATAAAGTGTTTTAATTCTTCAATCTTGCCTAAAGCTTTTCCCGAAAGGATTGAATCTTCGGCGATATCGGCACATTTTTTTAATGATTTATCAGCTCCTGCAGCATATAAACCCATTGCGGCGTTTGCAGCAATCACATAAAAAAGTGGCGTTTTCTCTTTTTTGGTAAAGGTTTTTGTAATTATTGATGCGTTTTCAGCAGCGCTGTTTCCTTTTATTTGTTCTAATTCCACAAAAGGGTAACCAAAAGTCTCGTTATTAACTTCATAAATATCAGCTGATTTACCGCGGGAATATTCGCGTATACTTGTATTGCCGGTAAGTGTAATTTCATCAAATTTATTTTCTGTGCAGATAACTAAAACTTTTTCCATATCGAGATGGGGAAGAGCCATAGAAATTAATTCGGCTGATGTATCGTTGAAAGTTCCGATAAGCTGGCGTTTTGTTCCGGCTGGATTTGTTAAAGGTCCCAGCATATTAAAAACAGTGCGCATTGCCAATTCTTTTCTTACCGGCATTACGTATTTCATTGCAGGATGAAACAATGGGGCAAACATAAAAGTTATGCCGATTTCATTAAGGCTTTTTTCTGCTTTTTCGGGAGAAAGCCCGATATTAATTCCGAGTTCTGCCAAAACATCGGCGCTTCCGCTTTTGCTTGATATCGAACGGTTTCCGTGTTTTGCAACAGTAAAACCTGCGCCTGCTATCGCGAAAGAAGCTGCAGTGGAAATATTAATCGTTCCTGATTCGTCTCCTCCTGTACCGCAAACATCAACAGCATTTGGGTCGGTACACTTTATTTTTATACTTTTATCTCGCATTGTTTTTACAAAACCAGCCACTTCCTCGGCTGTTTCTCCTTTGCTTTTTAGTCCTATTAGAAGAGCTGCAATGAGCGAATTGTTAACCGTACCTTCCATAATCTGATTCATCACGGAAACCGATTCTTCAATTGAAAGATTTTCACGGTTGATTACTTTCTCGATTTTTTTCTGTATCATAATTCTACCCAGTTTTTAATTAAATTAACACCTTCTTCAGTTAAAACAGATTCGGGATGAAATTGAATTCCTTCGATGGGAAATTCTTTGTGCCGGATTCCCATAATCACGCCGTCCACTGTCTGACTTGTAATTTCGAAACATTTCGGTAGGGTTTCTCTATCAACAACAAGAGAATGATAACGACCGGCATCAAATCCCTGCGGTATATTTTTATAAATTGATTTGCCGTCGTGATAAACTTTTGAAGTTTTCCCGTGCATTAAAGTCGGCGCGTTTATTATTTTACCTCCAAAACTGTATCCAATTCCCTGGTGTCCCAAACAAACGCCAAGCAGCGGTATTTTTTTACCGAAAACCTGAATGGCGGTAAGTGAAGCTGCGGAATCTTCGGGTCTTCCCGGTCCGGGTGAAACAACAATTTTATCGGGATTGATTTTTTCAATCTCGTACTCGCTGGTTTTATCGTTCCTTTTTACAATAATATCGTTTGTAAATTTGCCGATAAGCTGCACGAGATTAAACGTGAACGAATCGTAATTATCAATAACAAGAATCTTCATCAATTACCTCCGCATATTTTAACGCGCTGACAAGTACAGCGGATTTGTTTTCAATTTCTTTTAATTCAAGTTCCGGCTTGCTGTCGGCAACAATTCCTGCACCGGCCTGCCAGTAAATTTTATTTCCTTTCGCGAACAAAGTTCTGATTGCAATGCACATATCCAAATTTCCGCTGAAATCGATATAACCTACAGCGCCGGCGTAAACATTTCTACGCAGATTTTCGTAACCGTTTAAAAGCTGCACAGCGCGAATTTTCGGCGCACCCGTAACAGTCCCGGCAGGGAAGCTTGCTTTCAGCGCGTCGATGCAATTCTTATCTGATGAAAGTTTGCCTTCAACCCTCGAAACAATGTGCATAACGTGCGAAAATTTTTGAAGGCGCATTTTCTCGGTAACTTTTACGGTGTCGTATTCGCAGACTCTGCCGAGGTCGTTTCGGGCAAGATCGACGAGCATAGTGTGTTCAGCCAGTTCTTTCGGGTCACCGAGTAAATCCTTTTCGAGTTCTGCTTCGTGCTTCTCGTCGCGTCCGCGTTTTCTTGTTCCTGCAATAGGCAAAATTGTGGCAACCTGATCTTTAACTTTCAGCAGGTCTTCCGGCGAAGTTCCAATTACGGTAAAATCATTTTCGAACTCGATAAAATACATATAAGGCGAAGGATTAATAATACGAAGAGCGCGGTAAACATTGAGCAAATCTCCGGAAAATTCAGTGTTGAATCTTTTTGACATCACAATTTGGAAGACATCGCCTTCAAAAATATTCTGCTTGCATTTGTTTATGTATTCGTAAAACTCTTCTTTGTTTTCTACCGGACTTATCGAATCAGCTTTAAAGTTGGATTGAAAATCAATAGGCCGGCTTATCTCTTCTTTTATTTTCTTAATTTTTAATTTCGCTTCTTCGTATTGTTCTGTCAAGTCGCGGAAATTATCGACCTGCACGTGGGTTAAAACTAATATCTGGTGTTTGAAATGGTCAAAAATTATGAGAGTGTTATAAATTCCGAAATAAGAATCGGGCGTATCCAAATCGCATTTATCGGTGAATTTTATAACATTTTCAATCAGCCCGATATTTTCATATCCGAGGTAGCCTACAATCCCGCCTGAAAAATCGGGGATGCCTTCAATTTTCGGCTGGTTGAATTTTGCTATTTCCTCACTGATAAAATCGAATATGTTTTTCTGTATTTCGGTTTTTTGTCCCTTTTCAATTATTGTAAGTTTTTCACCCCGGTTATAAAAAACTTTTCGCGGGTTTTTCCCTATGAATGAATAACGGGCAAGTCTGCCTATTCCTTCAACCGATTCCAGCAAAAAGTGATTGCTGCCTTCGCTCCTGATTTTAAGGAATGCCAGAACCGGAGTTAAAAGGTCGGCGGTTATTCTTTCGAACACCGGAACTATGTTATGATTATGCGCATATTTTTTAAATTCTTCTAATATCATTTTTTCTCCTTTAAAACAAAAAACCCTTCTCAGTGATTACCAAGAAGGGTTGTTATTTAAATCTTATTTACCTGTTTTCACTGAGATGAAATATTTGGATTGCGCCACCACCAAAGCCAGTTAACAGAATTATATTTTTTATTAGTCATTTTCATAAGTGCACAAAAATAGAGAAAAGCTTATGCATTTGTCAAGAGAAAATTTTAATTTGATAAAAAATTGCACTGAAAAGTTGTTGAGATTAATGTTTGAGATTAAGAAAAACTACAATGAGATTGTTTTGAAAAATAGAATTATATCTGTATTTTTGAATAATATAAAACGAGCTTGAAAATGAACAAAGACAGAATTATAGAAGATATAAATAAACTTAGCATTGCCGAAAAACTTTTTGTCATTGGGGAAATATGGGACAATATTAATGCCGGACAAAAGGATTTACCAGTAACTGAATGTCAGAAAATAGAGCTAAAGGAAAGACTGGAAAATTATGAGGCTGGAAAAGAAAAAACAAAAGAATGGAGTGAAGTTAAAGAAAAAATAAGAAATAGATATGAATAAAAATGTTGTAATCAGTTCCAGGGCAGAATTGGAAATAACTGAGGCAATCGAGTGGTATGAAAAAATAGAAAAAAGTTTAGGTCTTTCATTCCTTGATAATTTAGATCAGGCAATATCAGCAGTAATAAAAAATCCCGAAATGTATCCGGTAATATTTAAAAATGTAAGAAGAATATTGATAAAAAAATTTCCATACAGTATTTTTTATCACTTAACAAAAAATGAAATTGTAGTGCTTGCCGTATTTCACGAAAAGAGAAACCCAACCAATTGGAATAAAGCAAATTAGGTTTAATTATAAAGGAAATAGGGATTAAAAATGACTTACAAACCGAGTATTCTAAACCTGACTTAAAGCTCATAGATAAAAACGATAAAACCATTTTTCCCATTTGCC
>CAYTFZ010000113.1:0-7534 GCA_964437215.1 uncultured Melioribacteraceae bacterium
ATTTGGAGGCGGTGCAAGATATCAGGCTCCGCTTTTCTACTTAAATGAAGACCCTTTTGAAACAATGAAAAAAATCCGCGAAGCTGTCGGTCCCGATGTAGATCTTCAGATATTAACTCGCTCAGTTTCGGGTGTTACTTTAACCGAACAATCAATTGAAAGTCTGCAGCTTCAGGCAAAACTTATGAAAGAGTACGGAACTACGTATGATCGTAATTTCGATTTTATGAATGACGTAAGAAATTTGGTTAAAACAGGTCAGCCTATTGTTGATGCAGGAATGCATCACCAAGTGTGTATTGCTATGATGGGACTCCCTTTTGAATCTGATACTGTTCACACTTCCGAGTACTATATAAATGTTGGAAAGCAGCTTTTAGAAAGCGATATACATATTGACAGTATTTGTCTTAAAGATGCAAGCGGAACAACTGACCCTAAAACAGTATATGATACTGCTGTCGGGCTGAAAAAAATAATGCCTTCCGGAATGAAATTATGGATGCATACTCACGATACTGCAAGTATGGCTGTTGCTTGTTATATGGCAGGTATTGCAGGCGGCGTTGACGGAGTTGATCTTTCGGTAAGACCAATGGCAAGCGGTACAGTTCAGGCAGACGTACGTTCTCTTGCTCACGCTTTAAAAGGTACCGGATATTCGCTTGATATAGATGTTTCGCTGATGATGGAAATTGAAAGGATGCTTACTGAAGGATTAAAAGACTATGAATTTAATCCTACAACAACTACTGCCGATGCTCGCGTGTTAGGATTTCCTATGCCGGGCGGAGCAATTGGTCCGAATGTTCATATGATGCAAAAAGCCGGAATTCTTGACAAGTACAGTGAAGTTCTTGCTGAATTTCCTGTAGTAGTTGAAGCAGGCGGAGCTTGGACTTCAGTTACTCCCGGCAGCCAGCAATATTGGCTGCAGGCATTTAATAATGTAATGTTCGGAAGATGGGTTAAAATAGATCCTGGTTATGGAAAATCCGCTCTAGGTTATTTTGGAAGAACACCACTGCCTGCCGATCCTAAGGTATTGCAAATAGCAAGCGAACAGTTAAATCTGCCATTCTTCGACGGAGATCCGCTGGAAGCTGCTCCTAACAATATTGAAGTAGCAAAACAGGCCTTGCAGGAAAGAAATCTTCCAATCAACGATAAAAATATATTTTTAGTCCTTTCTGCTATGGTACCTGGTAAAAAGATGGAAGCAAACGAAGGAATAAGATTTCTTCAAGGAAAAGGGAAGATTGATATTCCATTAAAGAAAAAGGAAGAACCTGTTGCTGAAGCTCCGGCAATTGCCGCGCAAGTTATTTCGGGACCTCAGACAACAAAATGCACGGTTAATGAAAAAGGCGTTGCCAGAACATTTACTGTTACAATTGAACCTGCAGGAGATGGTTCTGCTCAAGCTGCTGATACAACTGTTCAAAGCCAGCCTGGAGAAATCTATAAGGTTTATTCCACATTTGCCGGTTCAGTTGATATTGTTGATATTTTGGTTAAAGTCGGCGACAGAGTATCAAAAGGACAATCAATTGCACAGATTGAAGCTATGAAAGCCAAATTCGATATAAAATCGCAAAAAGACGGTGTAGTTCAGGAAATTTATGTTTCAATAGGTGATGAGGTTGATTCATCCCGACCAATAGCGGCTTTAAGATAAGGGGATGAATATGGATGCATTATATAAATTATTTTTTGAGTCAGGGTTTACTAATATTGAATGGGGAAACCTTGTAATGTTTGCAGTTGCAGGAATACTTATATTTCTTGCAATAACAAAAGAGTACGAACCTTTATTATTAATACCAATAGGATTTGGAATTATATTGGCAAATTTGCCTAAAGGATTAATGGGTTCTTACGATGAAGGTATTATAGGACTTATATATCAATCGGGTATTAAAACTGAGTTGATGCCCCCTATTATATTTTTAGGTGTGGGAGTATTAACAGATTTCAGACCATTATTGGGAAGACCTTTAACATTTTTACTCGGAGCTGCAGCTCAATTTGGTATTTTTACTGCTGCAATAGGTGCGGTTTATCTTTTCGGATTTAATATTAAAGAAGCAGCTGCTATTGGCATTATCGGCGGCGCTGATGGACCTACATCTATTTTTCTTGCAAGTAAACTTGCTCCTCACTTATTAGGACCTATTGCCGTTGCAGCATACAGTTATATGTCTCTTGTTCCTATAATTCAGCCTCCTATTATGAAGTTTCTAACTACCAAAAAGGAAAGATCAATTGATATGCCTCAGACAAAACCTGTCTCGAAGACGGCTGTTATTATTTTTCCTATTGTTACTGGTGTTGTTGCCTCTTTGGCAATTCCTTCCTGCGCTCCGCTTGTTGGAATGCTTATGTTTGGAAATCTTATCAGAGAGTCGGGCGTGACTGAAAGACTGAGAAAAACTGCAGGTTCTGCCTTAATTGATATAGTAACAATATTTTTAGGAATAACCGTTGGCGCAACTATGGACAGCCCGCATTTTGTGAACTTCCAGACATTAATGATTTTAGTAATGGGAGCAGTTGCATTTTCATTCAGTACTGCAGGCGGTGTTGTTTTTGCCAAGATATTAAATATCTTCCTTAAAGAGGGCAAAAAAATGAACCCTTGCATTGGCGCTGCCGGTGTATCAGCAGTTCCAATGTCTGCCCGTGTCGTTCAAAAATTTGTTTCGGAACAGACTGAAGGTGAAGTTAATCCTTTAATGCAGGCAATGGGTCCGAATGTTGCCGGTGTTATCGGCTCGGCAGTTGTAGCGGGCGTATTTTTAAGTCTGCTAAGATAATAAAAATTGAAACTGCCTCAATTACGAGGCAGTTTTTTTTTACCTTTCCTTAATTCATTAGCGCAAATTTCTTAAATTTGAACATTGAAAAATTAAGCTTACCGGAGTTATAAATGATTCAGCAGATCAGAAGAATATTTGTAGAAAAAAAAGAAGGTTTTAACATTGAAGCCGAAAGTTTATTAAAGGATTTAAGAGAAAATTTAGGGATAAAATCTTTAATAAAATTACGGATTCTTTACAGGTATGATATTGCTGATATTTCGGATGAAGTATTTGAAATGGCGAAAAACACAATCTTTTCGGAACCGCCTGTTGATAATGTTTATCTCGAAAAAGTTGATTTCAGCGAAAAAGAAATTGTATACGGAGTTGAGTTTCTTCCGGGGCAGTTCGATCAACGAGCTGATTCAGCCGCGCAGGCAGTGCAGATACTTACTCATTCGGATAAACCTTTATTAAAATATGCGAAAATTATTTCCCTTTCGGGTAATCTTTTGCCTGAGGAAACAGAAAAAATTAAGAAATATACAATAAATCCCGTTGAAGCGCGCGAGGCATCGCTTAAAAAACCGGAAACCCTTGAAGATTCCATAAATGTACCCGGCAGCGTTGAAACGATTGATGAATTTATTGAAATGAAGGATTCGGAGTTGGAATCTTTGTTAAAAGAGCTTGCTTTTGCAATGGACTTGGATGATATAAAATTCTGTCAGAATTATTTCCGCCAAACTGAAAAAAGAAATCCCACATTAACAGAATTGAGAATTCTTGATACATATTGGAGCGATCATTGCCGGCATACAACATTTTTAACAAGAATAGAAAATGCTGAATTTTCCGGCGGTGAATATTCAAAATTTACAGAGAAAATATTTAACGAATATCTTGATTCGAGAAAATATGTTTACGGGGATAGGGAAAAAGATATTTGTTTAATGGATATTGCAACAATTGCAATGAAAGAATTGAAGAAAAAAGGCACTCTCGATAATCTTGACGAATCGGAGGAAATTAACGCCTGCAGTATTGAAGTTGATGCAGATGTAAACGGGCAAACCGAAAAATGGCTGGTAATGTTTAAAAATGAAACACATAACCACCCGACAGAAATTGAACCATTCGGTGGCGCTGCAACATGTTTGGGAGGCGCAATCCGCGATCCGCTTTCAGGAAGATCATATGTTTATCAGGCTATGCGCGTAACCGGAAGCGGTGATCCGCGCACAAAAATTGAAGATACTATTGAAGGCAAGCTTCCGCAAAGAAAAATTTCAATCGGCGCCGCTCATGGATACAGTTCATACGGAAATCAAATAGGACTTGCTACCGGACAGGTTGCGGAAATTTATGATGAAGGTTATGTAGCCAAAAGGATGGAAATAGGTGCTGTAATCGGCGCCGCGCCAAAAAATTATGTTATAAGGATGATACCTGAGCCGGGCGATATTGTTATTCTTTTAGGCGGTAGAACAGGACGCGACGGATGCGGAGGAGCAACAGGATCTTCGAAAGCTCATACCGAAGAATCTCTTGTTACCTGCGGGGCAGAAGTGCAGAAAGGTAATCCTCCGGAAGAAAGAAAAATTCAGAGATTATTCCGCAAAAAAGAAGTTACAAGATTAATAAAAAGATGCAACGATTTTGGAGCAGGAGGCGTTTCTGTTGCAATTGGCGAACTTGCTGACGGATTGAAAATCAATCTTGATCTCATTCCAAAAAAATATGAAGGATTGGATGGTACTGAGCTTGCTATATCCGAAAGCCAGGAAAGAATGGCTGTGGTTGTTTCGCGTAAAGATGCAGAAACATTTATGAAGGAAGCCGGCAAGGAAAATCTGGAATCGACAATTGTTGCTGAAATTACTGAAGAAAAACGGATGCAGATGTTTTGGAAGGGCGATAAAATTGTTGATATTTCACGCGAATTTCTTAACAGCAACGGCGCCCCTAAATCTGCTGATATAAAGGTGTGCGAACCTTTAAATAATAATCCGTTAGACTATAAATCCGAAAATATTGAAATAACAGAAAAGTGGTATAAAACTTTATCAAAATTAAACGTAGCTTCGCAAAAAGGATTAGTTGAAAGGTTTGACGGATCAATAGGGGCAGGCTCTGTATTTATGCCTTTCGGCGGGAAATATCAGCTTTCGCCTATGGAAGTAATGGCTGCTAAACTTCCGGTTTTAGAAGGGGATACAAATACCGGTACAATTATGTCCTACGGATACAATCCCGATATTTCACGATGGAGCCCGTTTCACGGCGCTGTATATGCAATTGTTGAATCGGTTTCGAAGATAGTTGCTGCCGGAGGAGATGCAGGCAGAATAAGACTTACCTTGCAAGAATATTTTGAAAGACTGGGAAAAGATCCTGAAAGATGGGGAAAACCATTTTCGGCTTTACTTGGCGCATATTATGCCCAAAAAAAACTTGGGATTCCTGCAATAGGCGGAAAGGACAGTATGTCTGGAACATTTAAAGATCTTGACGTTCCGCCAACGCTTGTTTCTTTTGCAGTAGATACAGCGGATGTACGTAAATTGGTTTCAACAGAATTTAAAAAAGCATCGGGCAAAGTTATTAAAGTTGATATAAAAGCTGATAATTATTTTCTGCCTGATTTTGATGATCTTAAGAAAAAATACGCTGCCGTTAAAGAATTGATTTCAGGAGGGAAAGTTCTTTCGTCAAGCATTATTAAGGCAAACGGACTAGCAGAAACAATTTCGAAAATGTGCTTTGGAAATATGCTGGGATTTAAGTTTTCGGATAATGTAGAAGTTAAAGAATTATTTGCTCCATCTTACGGGTCGATTATTCTCGAAGTTGTCAATCCCGAAGAGATTAAAAATATCGAATTTAAAATTATTGGTGAAGTTACTGAAGCAGCAAAAATAGTTTATAAGAATTCTGTAATTGACTTAAAAGAAGCTCTTAAAAAATGGAGTTCGGTACTGGAAGATATTTTCCCGACTAAAACATCTGAAGAAAAAAATATTCCTCAGGATTACAGATATAATTCTGCTAAAAAGATAAAATCGCCTGTAAAAATAGCAAAACCGCGAGTTACAATTACAACTTTTCCGGGGAACAACTGCGAATACGATACTGCCAGAGCTTTCAGCGAAGCTGGAGCTGTTGCCGACACTTTTATTTTCAGAAATCTTACTTCGCAATGGATTGATGAATCGGTAAAAGAAATGGTTGATAAAATCAACAATTCGCAAATAATAATGATTCCCGGCGGATTCAGCGCGGGAGATGAGCCTGAAGGATCGGGAAAATTTATTGCTACCGTTTTCCGTAATCCTGCCGTTAGCGAAGCAGTAATGAATTTGCTATACAAACGCGACGGACTTATGCTGGGAATTTGCAACGGATTTCAGGCTTTAATCAAACTCGGACTTCTTCCTTACGGGGAAATAAGAGACATTCTTCCCGAAGACCCGACTTTAACTTTTAATAAAATTAATCGCCACGTTTCGTGTTTGATCCGGACAAAAATTGTATCAAATCTTTCTCCGTGGCTTTACGGGGCAGACATGGATGAAACCTATATGATAGCTGTTTCGCACGGTGAAGGAAGATTTGTAGCAGGGAATGATGTTATAACGGGACTTATTAAAAACGGACAAGTAGCAACACAATACGTTGATTTTGAAGGAAAACCGAGCGGTGAAACTATGTTTAATCCCAACGGATCGTATGCGGCAATTGAAGGAATTACAAGTCCCGATGGAAGGGTTTTGGGGAAAATGGCGCACAACGAACGTTTCGGCAAAAATACATTCAGGAACATCCCGGGAGAAAAAGATCATAAACTGTTCATTTCGGGCGTTGAATATTTCAGCTGAAAAATATTAGTATCAATATTTAAAACGCGAATTGAATTGCGCCAAATTGGTGTGCGGGAGGAATTGTTCCGGTAATTTAAGCAAGCATAGCTAGCCTTGTGGAAAACTGAAATGTTGTATATCGTACGAAAATGAAAAGTAAAATATCATTTTGTACATAATTACAAAACGTAATTGCAAAGTTGAAGAACTGTTGATAATTGAACGGATTGTTATTACGATTTTCAATTAAATTGAAAACCGGTTCACAGGTTCAATTATCAACTCAAATCTGTCCATCCTTAAAATGTCTGATCACTTTTCTATTTATTCTTATTATCTAATAATAGAGAAACAATAAACGCAATGCCGAAAAGTGATTCAATTGTTATTGCAACAAAAATTGATGAATTATAATAGCCATTAATGAAGCCGGAAATTCCATTGAATGCCAACAGGAAAAACGTAATTAGCATTGAAATATTTATATAAGTCCTTGCTTTTGAAACAGGAATATTTCTTGAGAGAAACAGCAAAATCGCAAATCCGAACATGAATATGGAAACTCTTTTTGCAAGCACTATTGATGAAACATCGGGCAGAAGTCCCATATCGCGGATAAAATCCTGAGGAATAAAAACTAACTGAGCGCCTAAAAACACGAACAAAACTGCCGCGGCAACGCAAATGATTTTGAAAAACGATTTCATAATTCCAATCCTTTAAACTTTGAGTTATTTTTTTGAATAGGGAAATATAAATAATGTACAATGTAAAATTTATAATTTATAATAGCTGTGGAATTCAAGAATAGGAAGAATATCAGGTTATAGGTAAGATTTTCAAGTTATGTAGAATTCCGGATGTTCATTAATT
>CAYTFZ010000114.1:0-7360 GCA_964437215.1 uncultured Melioribacteraceae bacterium
TAAGAAAATGCAGCGGAACTGATATTGGCGTTGCTTCAACAGGAATTATGGGTCCTTCGGGAGCTACCGAAAACAAACCGATAGGACTTGTTTACATAGGTATTTGCGATGACAAAATATGTACTGCAAAAGAATTTCATTTTGGAGATGATAGAATACTAAACAAAATTAAAACTTCGCAAGCTGCAATAGAAATGTTAAGAAGATATCTTCTTGGAATTCCGTATGACGAATAGGCTTTTTATTGCGCTTGAAATTCCTGATGAAGTTAAAGATAAACTAATTTACTTGCGAAATGAAATTTACGGAGCCGGTTTTAAGAAAATTAAATGGGAAAATAAAGATAAGCTTCATATCACATTGAAATTTTTAGGCGAAACAGAAATTACTTTATATCCTGAATTAAAAAATACAGTTGCGCAAGTGGTTGCAAAGCAAAAAAAAACTATATTGTCCTTTTCGGAATTCGGTGTTTTTTACAATAAAAAATATCCCAAAATTCTTTGGGCCGGTACAGAAAAAAATAATGAACTGCAATCTTTTAAAATAAATATTGAAGATAAATTGGTTGAACTGGGATTTGAAAAAGAAATGAGAAGATTTGATCCTCATCTTACTGTTTTTCGATTTAAACGAGCTGAAGATAAGATAATTGAAGAAAAATTTCTTAATAAAAAAATTGAAAATGTTAAGTTTACGGCAGAAAAAATAGCTATATACAAAAGCAGTTTACAGAAAACCGGATCAGTTTACGAACCGGTTGATGCATTTTTTATGAAATAAAGGAGGGACAATGGCTGACGAAAAAGAAGCAAAAATGAAAATCTTACAAGAGACTATCGGCAATATCGAAAAAATGCACGGCAAGGGAACAATAATGAAATTGGGTGACGGCGTTGTGAACAAAGTGGAAGCGATTTCCACAAGTTCGTTATCGCTGGATGCAGCTTTGGGTATCGGGGGGGTTCCAAGAGGGAGAATTGTTGAAATTTACGGACCGGAATCTTCCGGTAAAACTACAATTTGCCTTCATATTATTGCGGAAGCACAAAAAGCCGGAGGACTTGTAGCATTTATAGATGCCGAGCACGCTCTTGATGTGAATTACGCAAAGCGACTTAATGTAGATATAAATAACCTATTAATTTCACAACCTGATTACGGCGAGCAGGCTTTGGAAATTGCTGATACTTTGGTAAGAAGCAACGCTCTTGATGTAATAGTGATAGATTCTGTTGCAGCTTTAGTACCTCGCGCCGAAATTGAAGGAGAAATGGGAGATCCCCAAATGGGATTGCAGGCAAGATTAATGTCGCAAGCTTTACGAAAACTGACAGGTGCAATAAGCAAATCGAAAACCTGCGTTATTTTTACAAATCAGCTTCGCAGTAAGATTGGTGTTATGTTCGGCAATCCCGAAACTACAACAGGAGGTAATGCTCTTAAATTTTATGCATCGGTGAGAATGGACGTACGGCGTATTGCTGCAATAAAAGAAGGTGAAAATGTTGTTGGTAACAGGACAAAAGTTAAGATAGTAAAAAGCAAAGTTGCACCGCCATTTAAGGAAGTAGAATTCGATATAATTTATAATGAAGGAATCAGCAAAGTAGGCGATATAATAGATTTATCGGTAAACAGCGGTATTGTGAAGAAGAGCGGAGCTTGGTTTTCATATGGAGAAGACAGGTTTCAGGGACGCGAGCAGTTTAAACAAAAAATTACTGAAGATAAAACTTTGTTTGAAAAATTAGAAAAAGAAGTTAAAAAAACTTTAGGTCTTTCTGCTGAAGAAGAAAAACCGGGCAAATAATGTTTATTAAAAGTATCATCCGGATAAAG
Organism: uncultured Melioribacteraceae bacterium; assembly: GCA_964437215.1. GTDB lineage: Bacteria > Bacteroidota > Ignavibacteria > Ignavibacteriales > Melioribacteraceae > JAAYAN01. The sequence goes on from CAYTFZ010000114.1 coordinate 1,843, forward strand.
AACAAAATCAAAATTTCTTTTGACGATGATACTTTTTTAATTTTAAATGAAAATGCAATAATTCAATATAACCTTTATAAAGGATTATGCGTACCTGACGAATTGTTTAATAATTTAACCAATGAAAGCAAATTTTTAACTGCAAGTAATTACGCATTCCGCTTGCTTTCCTTAAGAAATTATACAAAAAAAGAATTATCAGATAAGTTAAAGAAAAAAGATTATGAGGGACAGATAATAATGAATGTTCTGAAATATCTTGAAGAAAAAAACTACATTAATGATGAAATATACACCGAAAAATTTTTGGAAAGTAAATTAAGAGAGTCAAAAACTGGACAGCTAAAGATTAAAAGTCAGCTGATTAAAAAGGGAATTGAACGTAAAATTATTGAAAGGGTATTTAGAAATTTACTAAAAGAAGAAGATTTTGAAATAACTGCAATAAATTTAGCGCGAAAAAAAATGAAAATACTTGAGAGTAAACCTCTGCAAGAAAAAGTAAAAATGCATAAAATTTATAATTTCCTTTTGGGCAAAGGATTCAGTATGGAACAAAGTTATAAAACGGCAGCTTCTGTATTAAATAAAACAGAAGAATAAGAATTGATGTAATTGATTAAATAAAATAGATTTTGTTAATTTATATCTTAATTATTTTTGAATTTGGAAATTCTTCAGCAAAACATTTGGTGTAATAAGATCTCAAATGAAATAAAATGATACTTAAGGAGATTGAAATGAAAAATAAAATAATTGGTGACGGACTAACATTTGATGATCTTCTTCTTGTTCCGGCAAAATCTTCTGTGCTCCCGCGCGAAACTGATATAACTTCATATCTTACAAGGAACATAAAACTTAATATTCCTCTTCTTTCGGCTGCAATGGATACTGTTACGGAATCGGAAATGGCAATATCTATGGCAGGGCAGGGCGGTATAGGAATTATTCATAAGAATATGTCTATTGAAGCCCAGGCAGATGAAGTTGATAAAGTTAAAAGATCTGAAAGCGGGATGATTCACAACCCTATTACACTTACCCAGGATAAAACTATCGGGTATGCACTGAATGTTATGAGCAAGTACAGAATATCTGGAATACCGATTGTTGATGAAAAAAATAAGCTGATAGGAATTCTTACAAACAGAGATTTACGTTTTGAATTAAATCTTGATCTTCCAGTAAAAGAAATAATGACTTGTAAAAATCTGATTACCGCTCCTCAAGGAACAACTCTAGAACAGGCCGAAAGCATTTTACAAAAACACCGTATAGAAAAATTACCTGTTGTTGATAAAAACAACATTCTTAAAGGATTAATTACTTTTAAAGATATTTCAAAAAAGAAAAAATTTCCAAATGCCTGTAAAGATGAAATTGGAAGATTACGAGTAGGAGCAGGCGTTGGTGTTACAAGAGATATTCTTGACAGAGTAAGCGCGCTTGTAAATGTTCAAGTAGATGTTATTGTAGTAGATACAGCTCACGGACATTCGGAAGGAGTTTTAAAAGCTGTTAAAAATATTAGAAAAAATTTTAAGGACGTTAATTTAATTGCTGGAAATATAGTTACAAAAGAAGCTGCTTTAGCATTGGTTGAATGCGGGGTAGATGCTGTAAAAGTAGGAATAGGTGCCGGCTCAATTTGTACTACAAGAATAATTGCAGGTGTAGGTATGCCTCAAATTAGTGCTGTTATGGAGGTTGCCGAAGCTTTGAAAGGTAAAAAAATACCGGTTATTGCAGACGGGGGTATAAAACAAACCGGTGATGTTGCAAAAGCTATTGCTGCCGGAGCCGATACTGTAATGATTGGCGGAATGCTTGCAGGAGTTGATGAAACTCCCGGAGAAAAGGTATTATACGAAGGCAGAAGCTTTAAGGTTTACAGAGGGATGGGATCGATAGGAGCTATGCAGCAGGGAAGTAAAGACCGTTATTTCCAAGATGCTGAAGACGATATCAAAAAGCTGGTGCCTGAAGGAGTTGAAGGCAGAGTTCCTTATAAAGGACCGCTTTCTGATACTATATATCAGTTTATCGGAGGTTTGCGCTCTGCAATGGGATATTGCGGCGTAAGGACTATTGAACAGATGAAAACTAAGTCAAAATTTGTAAAGATAACAAATGCAGGACTTCGCGAAAGCCATCCGCATGATGTAATTATTACAAAAGAATCGCCAAATTATCATCAAAGATAAAACAGACCTTTACGATGTTTAAAGTTTTAATTATTGCTTATTATTTCCCTCCAATGGGACTTGCCGGAGTACAGCGTACTTTGAGGTTTGCTAAGTATATGCCGTTGTATAACTGGGAACCCACAGTTATTACTACCGGAACTAAAGAGCTTAATGCAATTGATTTATCGTTAATGACTGAAGCTCAGGAAGCGGGAATCAGAATTATAAGAACAGATCCTTTGCCGGAGAATATTAACGAACTGTCTGAACAGACAATAAGTATGTCGCATAAGCTAAATGCAAGTAAAATTAAAAGATTTTTCAATTCATTTTATGTTCCTGATGAAAAAAAACATTGGGCAAACAAAGCTTATGATAAAGCAAAAGAGATTTTAGCAAAAGAAAAATTTGATATAATTTTTATTCCGGCTCCTCCTTTTTCAGTTTTTGAAATAGGCGCAAAATTAAAAAACGAATTTGACATCCCATTGTTTGTTGATTACAGATCATTATGGTTTGGCAATCAATATAATATTTATCCAACTATATATCATTTTATTAAGCAGAAAAGAAAAGAATACAATAGTTTAAGAGCAGCAGAAAGAGTTATTGTTGTAAACAGAAGAATAAAAGAAATGCTGCTTACCAACTTTAAATTTCTCAGATTTGAAGATGTTCTTATAATTCCGCATGGTTTTGATAGTCCCGACTATCAGGAAAACAACAAATATCCTAAGGTAAATGATAAATTATCAATAACTTATACCGGTTTATTTGCAGATAAAATTACTCCTAAATATTTTCTTAAAGCATTTAAGGAATTATCTATTGAACGGCCTGATATTACTCAAAACATTGAATTAAATTTTGTAGGTGCGTTAAATAAAAAGAATAAAGCTTTAGTGCGGGAATTAAAACTTCAGGAAAATGTTAAGGAATTCGGGTATCTTACACATAAAGAAGCTGTGCGCAGAATAGTTTCGAGTGATGCTTTATGGCTGATGATAAGCAAAGTAAAAAATGCCGATGCCGTAACAGTTGGAAAAATGTTTGAATATTTCGGATCGGGCAAACCTGTAATAACTTGTGTTCCCGATGGAGCGGCTAAAGTTGCTTCTCAGGAATACGGAGCCTCGTATATTGCCGAACCGGATGATATTAACGAAATAAAAAATGCGATTGTAAAACTTCACGAAGATTTCAGGAGCAAGAATTTACCGAAAGCGAATGAAGATTTTATGATTAAACACGAAAGAAAAAATCTGACTGAAATTTTAACAAAAGAATTTCAGTTTTTTATAAAGGAAATAGTATGAATGTAGCACTGATTGGAAACGGCGGAAGGGAACACGCTCTTGCTTATAAAATATCGGAAAGTAATAATCTTACTAAATTATATATAATTCCCGGAAATCCGGGAACTGCTTCTTGCGGTGAAAATGTTGATATTAAAATAGACAATAAAACAATACTCGGTTTTTGCAAAGATAAAAATATTGACTTGGTTGTGATTGGACCTGAACAGCCGCTTGTTGATGGATTATCGGATTTCTTGTGTGAAAACGGATTAAAAGTATTCGGTCCATCTGCAAAAGCTTCACAAATTGAAGGCGATAAAGTTTTTTCTAAAAATTTGATGAAAAAATATAAAATCCCGACTGCAGCTTTTGAGGTTTTTAAAAGAGAAGAAAAAATAAAAGCCGAAGAATATATTAGAAATTCGAACTTCCCGTTGGTATTAAAAGCTTATGGACTTGCAGCGGGCAAAGGTGTTTTAATCTGCAATAATTTTACAGAAGCTGTAAATGGATTAAAACTTATATTTGAAGAAAACGCTTTTGGAAATGCCGGAGAAAAAATTGTAATTGAAGAATTTATGCAGGGTGAAGAAGCCTCTGTTTTTGCAATAACTGACGGAAATGATTTTATTACTCTTCCCGCTGCTCAGGACCATAAAAGAATTTTTGATAATGACGAAGGAAAAAATACCGGCGGAATGGGTTCTTATTCACCTGCCCCAGTAATTACCGAAGATCTTCAGAAGGAAATAAACCAAACTATTATATTGCCTACATTAAAAGCTATGGAAGCCGAAGGATGCAAATTTTCCGGCTGCCTTTATTGTGGTTTGATGATAACAAATGAAGGACCTAAAGTAGTTGAATTCAATTGCCGGTTCGGCGATCCCGAAGCTCAGGTTGTTCTTCCAATAATTCAAGGCGATTTTCTTAAGCTTCTTTTATCTGCTGCCGAAGGTAAGTTAGATAAATCACAATATAAATACGAAAACAAATCTGCAGTATGTATTGTTGCCGCCTCTGCCGGATATCCGGATTTATATAAAAAAGGCTATGAAATTACAGGCCTTGAGAAAAAATTAAACAATATAATTGTATTTCAGGCAGGAACAAAATCGGAAGGGGATAAAATTGTTACAAGCGGCGGAAGAGTTTTAGGGATTACCGCAGTATGTGATGAAAATAATATCCCAAAATGTAAAATAATGGCTTACGAAGCTATTAAAAATATTAATTTCGAAGGAATGCAGTTCCGATCTGATATTTCGGATAAAGCTCTGAAGCATTTAAAATAATATCAGCCGGGAGGCCAATTAAATTTGCGTCCGCCAAGAAGATGCATATGAATGTGATATACTTCCTGTCCGCCGTTATTCCCGCAATTAAAAACCAGCCTGAATCCATCTTCCGAAATATTTTCTTTTTTAGCAATTTCATTGGCGGCATCAATCATTTCACCTAAAAGAACTGCATTCGTTTTTCCGTTTATTTCACGGATAGTCGGGATTTCTTTTTTAGGTATAATAAGAATATGAACAGGAGCCTGAGGCTTAATATCCCTGAAAGCAAGAACATTTTCTGTTTCAAAAACAATATCTGCAGGGATTTCTTTAGATATAATTTTGCTGAAAATAGTGTTTCCCATCAGTCTTTTCCTTTTTCTATATCGTATTTTTTCATTTTGCTGTATAAATGGCTGCGCTGGATTTCAAGAATATCGGCAGTTTTGCTTATGTTCCAATCATTTAATTCAAGCTGTTTTTTTATAAAAACGCGCTCTGCCTTTTCTTTAAATTCCTGAAATGAGTTTGAAACATTAAGAATATCATCAATTTTCCCTTCCAATGGAGGCATCAATTTATAAATATCATCTTCCGTTATTTTATTTCCGGGTATCATTATTAAAAGCCGCTCGGTAAAATTTTTAAGCTCCCGGATGTTTCCAGTCCAGCTGAATTTTTGAAGCGTAAGTAAAGCATCGTTCCCGATTTCTTTTGACGGAATATTGTTTTTTGTGCAGATATCGGAAAT
>CAYTFZ010000115.1:0-7174 GCA_964437215.1 uncultured Melioribacteraceae bacterium
CAAAATCTTATTTTAGCATATTAAAACTGGTTTTTCATGCTCGAAATTAAAAATCTTACTAAAAAATTTGGAATTATTACAGCCTTAAACGAGATATCTTTATCCATTAATCGCGGGGAGTTTTTCGGACTTTTAGGTCCCAACGGTGCAGGAAAAAGCACGCTGATGGACTTGATAATCGGGTACAGTTTCCCTGATTCGGGGCATATAATTTTAGAAGACGAAACTATTCTTTTTAACAACATCGAAATAAAAAAGAAAATAGGCTACGTCCCTCAGGAAATTTCCTTATACAAGGATTTCACTGCATTTCAGAATCTTGAAATATTCGGAAGGTTTTTCGGATTAAAAGGAAATGTACTTAAATCGAGAATAAATGAAGTTCTTGAACTTGTTCAGCTTGAAACAAGGGCAAAAAGCAAAGTTGAGGAATTTTCGGGCGGAATGAAACGCAGATTAAATCTTGCCGCAAGTATATTGCATAATCCGGGATTGATTTTATGTGATGAGCCGACAGTAGGGGTCGATCCTCAAAGCCGCAACGCTATTTTCGAAATGTTGAAAAAGCTTAACAGCGAAGGCAAAACTGTTATTTACACAACTCATTATATGGAAGAAGCCGAAAGACTCTGTTCGAAAATGGCGATAATTGATAACGGAAAAATTATAGCAGAAGGAAATCTTAAGGATTTGATAAACAAAGCCGGTAATAAAGAAAAAGTAAAAATTATAAAGAATCGGGAGACAGAAAAATTCTGCAATGAATTTAAAGAAATGGGCATTTTTTCGGAAAACGAATATTATTACGAAATTCTTCCGGAAAAAAAATACGAAAGTCTTTCTGTGTTATTCGGCAGATTTGAAAATCTTGAAATTAAAAAAGGATACATCGAAATGCAGCGGCCTGCTCTAGAAGATGTATTTTTAACTTTAACAGGCAGGAGTTTGCGGGATTGAAAAATGTTATTTTGTTAGTCTGGAAAAATTTCATGGCATTTACCAACGACCGTTCGGCTATGATTTTAACATTTATTGTGCCTGCTGTTCTTATCTTAATTTTTGGAACAATATTCGGCGGCGGCACCGAAAAGATGGGTAAAATACCGGTTATTTTTGTAAATAACGACAGCACTGAAGTATCGGAAATAATTGAAAAAAAACTGCAAAACACAAAAGAGATATCGCTTGTAAAAACTTTTTTTAACAACAGCAGCAAAACCGAAGAATATTATACCGAAAAAACTGCAATCGAACACATAAAACAGGGTAAAATTTCATCGGCTTTAATCATACCGGAAAATTCATTTTCCGATACATCTTCGGCGTTAAATTTTAAATTCTATTTCGATCCGCGAAACGAAATCGAATATTCCATTTTACAGGGTACTTTGCAAAAAGCAATTATGGGTGAAATTCCTAATCTTGCACCGGTATTATTAAAAAGAAAAGTAAAAGAAATTATAGGATCGGACAGCACAAATCAGTACTATAAATCAATTTCACAAATTACAGGACAGTATTTTAATGTTTCTCCCGATTCAATTTTAGATGCAATGACATCCGAAGATTTCAACTTTTCTGATACAGACACATCATCAAACGCAAATATTATGGATGATTTTTTGAAGTTCGAAACAATCCAGCTTGTTGGCGAAAACCTCGAAAATCCGGGAGTAACCCGAATTGTAGGCGGTTTTGCGGTAATGTTTTTGCTGTTTTCGCTTTCTGGTATTATCAGCGCATTTTTTGAAGAGAAGAATTCCGGCTGTATAAAAAGACTGTTATGCAGTCCGGTTAAACGATCGCACATTTTATGGGGCAAATATTTCTTTTCGTTAATTATCGGAATAATTCAGCTTTTAGTCTTATTTTTAATTGCGTGGGCAGCGTTTGATGTGGATATATTTTCTAATTTCTTAAATCTGTTTATAGTAATTGTTGTTTCGGCTGCTGCTGCTGTTGCTTTCGGAATGCTTATTACAGCTGTTTCGAAAACGCAGGATCAGGCAAGCGGACTTTCGACATTATTTATACTTACGATGTCTGCCTTGGGAGGCGCCTGGTTTCCGGTTACGCTGCTTCCCGAATGGCTGCAGTCGCTGGCGCGGGTTACAATTACATATTGGTCTGTGGAAGCTTTTTTACAGGTGCTTTGGCGCAATTCAAGTTTCAGCGGAATAATGTTTAATGTTTTTATTCTTGCTTCGGCAGCTTTTATTGCTAATTATTATTCATTTATTCGTTTCCGTAAAGGGAAAGTTATTTGAAATGAACATCATTGAAATTAAAAATCTTACAAAAGTTTATCAAAAAAGATACAGTAAAAAGAAAATAACAGCCTTAAATAATGTTAATCTCGAAATACCGCAGGGAATAATATTCGGACTTTTAGGACCTAACGGAGCAGGGAAAACCACCTTAATTAAAATACTTCTCGAAATTGCTTTCCCTACTTCGGGGCAAACAAAAATGTTTAATTCAGATGAAAACAGAACAGAACTTAAAAAGTTTACAGGCTACCTACCCGAAAATCATAAATATCCGTCTTACTTAACAGGTGAAGCAGTTTTAAGGATTTTCGGACAGCTTGGAGGCTGCGATCATAAAAATATTAAAGCAAGAGTTTCGTATGTGCTTGATCTTGTTGATATGAAAAATTGGGCTGATACTAAAATAAAAAAATACTCAAAAGGAATGATGCAAAGATTAGGACTTGCTCAGGCTTTAATGAACGATCCCAAACTTATTTTTCTGGATGAACCTACGGACGGGATCGACCCGATTGGCAGAAGTGAAATACGCGAGATTCTAAAAAATCTAAAAAGCGAAGGTAAAACGATTTTCCTGAACAGCCATTTATTATCGGAGGTCGAAATGATTTCGGACCGGGCTGCAATTTTAAATAAAGGCGAACTGGTTTGGGATGGTGCCGTAAGCGATCTTACAGAAAACAGCAAAATCGTTAAAATAAGCACCGATCAGATGATGGGGGATTCAGTATTACAGGAAATTCAAAAAAAATATGATATAAAAAAATGCAGTCAAAACTGTATTTCAATAGCTTTATCCGAAATTAAAGATGTGAATTTCGCAATAGATGAATTAAGGAAAAATAATATTGATATTATTTCCGTTATCCCCGAAAAACAATCGCTGGAAGAAATGTTTATTTCGCTGATAAAAAATGCGGAGACAGAAATAAAATGAAAAACATTTACTTAATTTCTATGTTTACGCTGCGCGAAGCATTTTCCCGAAAGATAATTATTACGTTTGCCGGAATATCAACATTTGTTCTGCTTTTATTCCTTGCGGTTTTTTTATCGTTCGATACAGGTATTTTGGATTTTAAATTTTCTACAAACGGAATGCTGTATTCTCCCGGATATACTTTAGCAGAAAAAATACAGGCGTTTGTTTCAATTCCAATTTTCGGCGGAACGCTATTATTATCAATATTTTCAGCATCAGGCTTTATTCCGCACCTTCTCGAAAAAGGCAATATCGACTTGTTTTTATCGAAACCTGTTAAGCGGTACGAACTTTTAACCGGAAAGTTTTTCGGCGGAATATTAATGGTTTTCTTAAATATTGCTTATCTTGTTATCGGCTTGTGGCTGCTATCGGGAATTAAATTCGGTTATTGGAATTTCAATTTTCTTTTAACAATACCGGTTACAACTTTTGCGTTTTCGGTATTGTATGCGTTAATGATTTTAACCGGAGTAATTACGCAAAGTTCTTTGCTTGCAATGATGCTAACATATCTTATATATTTCGTTCTATCACCGGTTTTGGCTTTACGGGAACAGATAGCATTTATTACAGGCAGCAATTTTTTAGAAAACTTTTTAAATACAATGTTTTATATTGTACCTCGAATTACCGAGCTTGCAGACCAAAATGCAAGAATTGCAGAGCAGTTGCCTGTTGAAAACTGGGAAGCTTTTATAAATTGCGGCATTTTCGGGGTTGTTGTTTATGGAATATCGGTGTATATTTTTAATAAGAAAGATTTTTAGTTTATAAGAAATTAATTTACAAAAGAAACAAAAGTTAAAATAAGGTTAAAAAATGCCAGAAGAAAAACTTAGGCTCGAAGATCTGCTTGGATCTCTTAAAAAAAACGAAGATACCGAAATTATCAATAAGGTAGCAATTATAGGCGCTGGAATTATGGGACAGGGAATAGCGCAGACTATTGCTGCCGCCGGATATGACGTTATTATTGTTGAAAGGGACGAGCGGTATTTAAATTATGCCCAGGAAAAACTTAAAGAATCGATGGAGCACGAAATTGCCCGCTGGGCTATGACAAAAAGTGAAATGCGTGCTATTTTAAGCCGGCTTGCATGGACGGTCAGGCTGGAAGAAGCACGGGATTGCGACGTTATAATTGAAGCTATGGCGGAAAATTACGAGCTTAAAAAGATGATATTTATTGAACTTGATCAGATGGTTAAACACGAAACAATTCTTGTATCAAACACTTCCACTTTAAGCCTTTCAAAAATTGCCGAGCTTACAAAAAGAGCCGATAAAATTATAGGTATGCATTTTCTCAGTCCCGTGCCAAAAGTGCCTTTGGTAGAATTAATCCGAGGGCTTCGTACTTCTGATAAAACAATGGAAGTAATGAAGAATTTTGCAAAAAAGATAGGAAAAACAGCTATTGAAGTTTATGAATATCCGGGATTTGTTACAACAAGAGCAATTGTACCTTTATTAAATGAATGTATGTATATTCTTTTAGAAGGAGTTGCAACTGCCGGAGATATTGATAAAGCAATGAAGCTCGGTTTTAACTTCGGGATGGGTCCGCTTGAGATGGCGGATTCGATGGGATTGGATGAAGTTTTAATGTGGATGGAAACTTTATGGACAACACTCGGAGAACCAAGGTACCGTCCTTGTCCCATTTTAAGAAAGCTCGTAAGAGAGCAAAAGTTAGGGAAAAAATCGGGTGAAGGATTTTTTAAATATGCAGCTGACGGAAAAAAAATAAGTTAGAAAAATCGGGGTAGAAATGAAAGTTTTAGTTCTTAACTGCGGAAGTTCTTCCATAAAATATCAATTTATCGATACCGAAAGCGGAATAGCTCTTGCTAAAGGTATGGTTGAAAGGATAGGGATGAGCAACGCGGTTCTTAATCACACATCATACGGAAAAGATAAAATTAAGATTGTTGGCGAAATACTCGACCACACGATAGCTATAAAATATGTAATAGGGGTTCTTTTAAGTCCGAACCACGGCGTAATAAAAGAAAGAAAAGAAATTGATGCAATAGGGCACAGAGTGGTTCACGGAGGAGAAGTTTTCAGCGGATCGGTTTTAATTACCGACCTTGTAATAAAAACGCTGAAAGATTTTATAGATCTTGCTCCGCTTCATAATCCTCCGAACATACGCGGAATTGAAGCTGCAAAAGAAAATCTTCCGGGAGTTCCTCAATGCGCAGTTTTCGATACAGCCTTTCATACGCGTATGCCCGAAAAGGCTTTCCTTTACGGAATTCCTTACGAATTATATACACGGCACAAAATCCGCCGATACGGTTTTCACGGAACTTCGCATAAATATGTAGCTCAAAGAGCTGCCGAATTTTTAGGAAAACCGCTTGAAACTCTTAAACTTATAACAATACATTTGGGAAACGGAGCCAGCATAACTGCCGTGCAAAACGGTATATCCGTCGATACTTCAATGGGATTTACGCCGCTGGAAGGTTTGCTTATGGGAACAAGAAGCGGAGATTTGGACCCTTCCGTAATTTTATATATTATGGATAAGGAAGGATTGAATATTTCGGAAGCAAATACATTGCTTAATAAACACAGCGGACTTATGGGCTTAAGCGGCGAAAGCAGCGATATGCGCGAAATTGAGCAGGCTGTGGCTGCAGGAAACAAACGCGCAAAAGATGCCTTTGATGTTATGATATACAAAATTAAAAAATACATAGGCGCTTATATTGCGGCTCTTGGCGGCTGCGATGCCATCGTTTTTACAGGCGGAATAGGCGAAAATTCGGTTGAAGTGCGCAGACAGGTTTGCGAAAATATGAGCTGTCTTGGAATAGAACTGGATGAAAAACTGAATCTGAATCCTCAGGGCGAGTGCGATCTTTCTGCCGGAAATTCGAAGATAAGACTGCTGAGAATACCTACAAACGAGGAACTTGTTATTGCAAGGGATACACAAAGAATTATTTCGGAACAGATGAAATAAAAATTAACTGACTATATCTTTCATTAAAGAAATATTTAGCGGGGATTTATGGATCTGCAAATTAAAAATAAAACTGCTCTCGTAAGCGCTTCAAGTCAGGGAATTGGCTTTGCAGTTGCCGAAGCCTTAATTAAAGAAGGATGCAAAACTGCAATTTGTTCGAGTAACAAAAATAATCTTGTAAAAGCTTCGGCACAATTGCGCGAAAATACGGGATTTGAACCATTGTGGTGCGTATGCGATATAAATTCCGAAAAAGATATTGAAAATGCCGTTAAAGCAGTGCAAAATGCTTACGGCGATATCGATATAATGGTTAACAACTGCGGAGGACCGGCGCCAGGTTTGTTTGATGAAACTGACGATAAAAAGTGGGATGAAGGTTTTAACCAGGTATTGCTGAGCGCGGTGCGTTTTTGCAGACTTGTTTTGCCGGGAATGAAAGCTAAAAACTGGGGAAGAATAATTAATATTACATCTGTTGCCGTAAAAGAACCTATCGATAATCTCATACTTTCAAATTCATTCCGAAGCGCTGTAACGGCTATGGCAAAAACATTAAGCAAGGAAGCGGGAAAATATAATATTACAGTTAATAATGTTGCCCCAGGGTATACTCTTACTGCAAGATTATACGAACTTGCGGTTGAAAAAGCCAGAGTTTCTTCGCAGTCGCACGAACACGTACTTGCTTCGATGGCTGCGGGAATACCGCTTAAAAGATTGGCGCGCCCCGATGAAATTGCTTCGGTCGTGGCGTTTCTTGCTTCGGAAAATGCCGGATTTGTTACCGGAACTACAATCCAGGTTGACGGCGGTATGACGAAAACGGTGGTATAAAGAGTAGGAGTAAGAAGTAAGAGTAAGATTTTTGGCTGCTGACAGGAATTTTAGTAAAATTAGTTTTAAATTTTAGCCCGGTGATTTATCGCCGGGATTGCA
>CAYTFZ010000116.1:0-7158 GCA_964437215.1 uncultured Melioribacteraceae bacterium
AATAAAAATTGTAAGGGAAATGAATACATTTCCCTATTTGTTCTTATTCATCTTTTAATCTTATTCTAAATTCTTACTCTTAATCTTTTTTAACAGGATTTTTATGAAACAGTTTTACACAATTGTTCTTTTAGTAATTTCAAACGGATTTATGACGCTTGCATGGTACGGTCATCTCAAGATGAACGAATTTTCCTGGTTCCGAAGTCTCGGACTTTTTTCTATCATTCTAATAAGCTGGGGAATTGCATTTTTTGAGTATTGTTTTCAAGTTCCGGCAAACAGAATCGGTTTCCGCGAAAACGGAGGATCTTTTTCTCTTCTCGAACTGAAGATAATCCAGGAAGTAATTACACTTTCGGTATTTGTAATTTTTTCTGTGCTTGCCTTTAAAAACGAAGCTTTCCGCTGGAATCATTTTGTGGGATGTTTATTATTGGTTTTAGCAGTATATTTTATCTTTTACAAACAGGCTTGATATGAATAAAAAAATAACATTTAAAGAGTTACGGGAAACTGATCTGCCGGAAGTAAAAAATATATACGATTATTATGTTTTAAATTCTACAGCTACTTTTCATACCGAGCCTATTACTTTTGATGAGCTGAAAGAATTTATCTATTTCAGCCATCCTAAGTATAAATCGTTTTTAATTTTTTACGAAGGCGTTGTGTGCGGATATTGTTATACCACGTATTATAAAAAACGGCAGGCTTACAACCGCACCGCCGAAGTAACTATTTATCTTAAAAACGGCTTTACAGGAAAAGGAATAGGGCAAACCGCACTTCAATATCTGGAAAAAGCTGTGAAAGAAAGCGGAATAAAAGTGCTTCTTGCAGTAATAGCCGGCGATAACGATGCGAGTATACGCGCATTCGAAAAAGCCGGTTACACCGGGTGCGCGCTTTTTAAAAACGTAGGCGAAAAATTTGGAAGAATACTTGATGTAGTTGTCTGCCAGAAGGAGATTTAAATGAACGAATTAAAAAAATCTTTTAACGATATTTCAAAAAAATACGACAGCCAGAGGCACAAACTTATTCCCTGTTTCGATGATTTTTATGGAACCATTGTAAATTTTGCCGAAATTACGGAAGAGCACCCGAAAATACTTGATATTGGTGCCGGAACCGGATTGCTTACCGAATTTTTGCTGCCCAAATTTCCGGAAGCGGAATATGAGCTTATGGATATTTCGGAAGAAATGCTTGAAGTTGCAAAAATACGTTTTGCCGGAAACGGAAATGTAAAAGTTACTTTAGCCGATTATTCGAAAAAGAAATTCTCTTTGAATTACGATCTTATCGTTTCTTCTCTTTCAATACACCACCTGGAAGATGAAGAAAAAAGAAAACTGATGCGGAAAATCTACGATTCGCTTAATCCGGGCGGTATTTTTATTAATGCCGATCAGTTTGTTGCCGAAAGCGTAACTATCGAAAAAAAATACAGGGCAATATGGTATCAGAAAATTGAGGAAACCGATCTTAAAAAGACTGAAAAGGATGCTGCTTACGAAAGGATGAAACTGGACAGACTTGCAAATTTAAGCAGTTATTTAAAATGGCTGAAAGAAACCGGATTTTCGGATATCGAAGTTCTTTATAAATATCTGATTTTTGCTGTTATTTATTGTAAAAAATCTTGATTTATGCCTGTTGCCGAAATTTCTGCAAAATCTATTCTGCGAAAACAAAAAAGGGTGGATTCCTGGTTTATTTCATTTTGCGGAATGAATCTTTACCGCGGCTGCACCCATAACTGCGCGTATTGCGACGGCAGACACGAAAAATATAATGTTAACGGGGTTTTTGAGAGGGATATTGAAGTTAAGATTAATGCCCCTGAATTGCTAAAAAAAGAACTTAATCCTTCCCGCAAAAATGCGCCGAATAAAAAAGGATTTATTTTACTCGGCGGCGGAGTAAACGACAGTTACCAGCCCATCGAAAAAAAATATGAAATAACCCGGCAGGCTTTGGAAATTTTAGCCGGTTACGGTTATCCGGTTCATATTCTTACAAAATCAGTTTTAATAAAACGCGATTTTGATCTTATCAAAAGAATAAATGAAAAAAGCAAAATTCTTGTTAGTTTCAGTATTTCATCCACGGATGATAAAATAAGCAGGATTTTTGAACCCGGCGCTTCTCTTCCTTCCGAACGACTGGAAGCTCTTTCTTATTTCCGAAGAAATGGAATTAACGGAGGAATTTTTTATATGCCGGTTATTCCTTTTGTAACCGATAAGCCGGAAATAATGGATAAAACTCTTTTGGATATTAAATCTGCAGGTGCGCAATATATTGTTTCCAGCGGAATGACCCTGAAAGCCGGTGAGCAGAAAGAGCATTTTTTTAAAGTACTTTCCAAATACAATTCCTCGTTAATTCCCTCATACAATGCAGTTTATAAAGAAGAAATTTACGGCAGCGCAACTTCCGGTTATTACAATTCTCTTAATAAAACTCTTCTTTCACTTAACAAAATTCACAAAATTCCTTTGCGCATTCCGCTGAGTTTATTTTCAGATATCCTAAACGAAAACGACCGGATTTCCGTAATTCTCGATCAATTAGATTATCTGCTTAAATTAAAAGGAAATTCCTCCCCGTACGGTTTTGCTGCTTATTCAATTTCACAGATGAAACTTCCGGTTTCAGAAATTCCGGATTTGCGGCAGATTAAAGGCGTGGGTCCGGTTACAGAAAAATTAATCAGGGAAATTATTAAAACAGGCACCTGCAATTACTACGAAAAGGAAATGAGAAATTAAAAAAAAATTGTACCTCCAAAACCATTGGGAAAGAATTGCCGCAGCTTTCCAGCCGTGAACAAGATGAAATAGAGAACAAACAAAAGGGATTTATCCCAAATAAAATTATGCCAAATCCATTATTAGAGAAATATTTCTGATGACAACCATTTGGGAATATCATTACTAACTTATATTTAACAATAATAATTATATCATTGACTTTTTTTGTAAAGAAAGATTATTATCTTTCCTCGATTGACTAAATAAATCTATGGATTTTCTTGGTAATGTAATTTTTTAATAACCGTTTTGGGATAAGCTTAACTATAACGATGATTTCTTATATATAAAAAAGGGGCAGATTGCTCCGCCCCGACTTTGTAATTTTTTGTTTTTGTAACTTAGTCTCTATGTTACTTTGTTACTATTTCATCAAGATAAGCTTCTTCACCGAAGAAAATTCTCCAGCCTGTAATTTGTAAAGATAAATTCCGGAAGCAAGATTCGAAGCGTCGAATTTCACTTCATAATTTCCGGCAGACTGCTGCTTGTTTACAAGCGTTGCTACTTCTCTTCCAAGTATATCATAAATTTTGAGTGTAACTAACCCACCCCTAACCCCTCCCGAGAGGGGACTTTCAGGGATCGAGTATTTAATTGTTGTAACCGGATTAAACGGATTCGGATAGTTTTGCGAAAGTGAAAATTCTGCAGGCAGGTTTTCTATACCCGAAACACTTAATTCTGGATTTATTTCTTCAATACCGATTCCAAAACCTGCTGTATATTCATTTTCTCTCGAGAGAAAACAAACGCCTAAGTCTTCGGAAACGGTTCCTATTAAAGTATCGTTATCTTCAAATACCCTTAGAACATTATTAATTATATTGTAAGTAAAATTTCCTGTTAATTCACCAGTGTTGTTGGAATAATGCAGCTTTGTATAATTTCCGGTACCGTCATTAAAACAATTTAATTCAAGAATTGCAGCTTCGTCATAATCTCCGCTTAAAAACTGTGCAAATTTGTATTTCTTGTTAAACCAAGCTCCATCGTTAATATTGCTGGAAACTGCCGAAAATATTGCGTCGCTGCCTTCCGTTTTGCATCCTACTCCAATATTTAAATCGCTGTTGAAAGTAGAACCTACTACAAATCCATTGGCATTAAAAAAAGTAAATCCATCCTGTAAAGAATATAGAAGATCTCCGCTGAATACAGAATTTAAATCGCCGGTGTAAGAAAATGTAGAATCGCTTATTGGACCCCCAGCAAACGAAAATGCTTTTAGCTGGGATGTGGGAATATATCCGTTTATCAAATATTCCGTCATAAAATCGGATTGCTGAAATCCTGAATCGAATTTGATTCCTATTCCGATTCCATAATCGCTAAAACTGACTGAATCTGTAAGAGCTATAAAAAACATATTTCCATCCGATTTTACAGATCCTCTGTAAACTATATCTCCATAATCTAAAATTATTTCACCTGTTTCAGAGATATTGTAAGATACATCGCCATAATCACCGTATTCCGGAGATATCATTTCAAAATGAGCAGAATCTATTCCATTAAAATCAATCTGTGATACTGCTGTTGAAACATCTCCTTCAAACGAATTAATTTCATACAGAATGTATATTCCGTTAAGCAGATTATTTTTGTTTTGCGGAAACAATAATCCTGTAAAGATTACAAAAAGTAAGTAGAATTTTTTCATATAGTTATACTCCATTGTTAATAAACCAGCAAAAATTTAAGCCCAATATATTAAATTTAAGAATAATCTTTATATAAAGATTTTATCTTTATTAATTTTTTATCAAAATTAATATTTATATACTATTTTTAAAAACAAAAAAAACAATTTGTTAAATATGTTAAAAAACGATTTATTAAGATATTACAACATGACAAGCGGTAACAAAATAATGAAAATTATTAATTGTTACCGTATGCCCGGAGTGCATGCAGTAGTTTGCCTTCGCTTTGGGCAATGGCTGCGTAAGAAAAATATTGTAATCAGAATATTTCTGGAACCTTTTTACATGTTATTTTATCATAAAATACGCTTTAAATTCGGAATAGAAATTCCGCGCGGAGTTACAGTAGGCGAAGGATTTTATATCGGGCATCATGGCGGTATTGTTATAAACAGCAATGCCGTAATAGGAAAAAGAGTAAATATTTCGCAGCAGGTTGTAATTGGTGTTTCTGGCGAAGGAGAAAAAAAAGGATGTCCCGTAATCGGTAATAATGTTTATATCAGTCCGGGAGCAAGAATATTCGGAAAAATAAAAATAGGGAATAATGTAAAGATTGGCGCAAATGCTATTGTTTACAAGGATATTCCGGATGATTCAATAGTAATCCTTTCGCCGGGTTTTTCAATTATTCCCCGCAAAAAAGACGAAAAAGAAATTTAATTTTTTTTACGCCGGACGGTTATCGGCAGTTAAAACAGTAATCGGCTCACGCTCTTTAAGCTGTTGTTTAACTTGACTGACACCTTTAACCCATTTGGAAATTAATTTGTACGTATTGTCGATGTAAATCCTGTTTGCTTCGTAATCCTGATTGGCTGGTTTGTTTATCAGTGCTTCACTCATTTCAACAAAAAGAGTATTAAGAATTAAAATTTCGATGTTATAATTACTTTCCATAAACTCTCCTTATATTTTTGTGAACTGTTAATATAATACTTTATTTTAAAAGAAAAATCTAAAATTTACGGGCAATTACAAGAGCTTCTTTAAAGACGGAAATCGAATTCTTTTCGTTGTCAAAAGCTTCGAACAAAAGGATATAAATACCAACACGCAATGGTGTTTTGCCGCTGTCGTATCCGTCATATATTATTGAACCTGAGGAACTTACAGGAAGTCCGTCGGCAATAGTACATACAACCCTGCCTTTTGTATCGAAGAGTCTAACTCTTACAAACGAAACAGCAGGTTTTAGATTGTAGTTTATTATCGTGAAATCCTCAAACCCGTCATTATCCGGTGAAAACGGATTCGGCAAAATTGAAATACCTTCTTTACCTTCGTGATTTGATATGAACACCGAATTAATTCTTCCCGGAGTTGATTTTTCGGGCGAAACACAGCTTGTCCAATTATTTTCATCATTTCCGCTTATGCCGGGATTTATTTTTTCGAGCGAGCAGTTTTTTGTTGATGAAACCAGCGGATTATGGAAAGACGGATAGTATGAAACTGAATCGATTAGATTCCCTTTCAAATCTTTAACTGAAATGCTGCCTCCCGTATTCGGCAAAGAAAAATATGAAATACCCAATTTACCTTCGGGTTTGCACAATTCCTTAATCGAAGTATCAGTTGCAGCGACAAAATATTCATCCTTTTTTATTATTAATGATGTATTGCTTGCTCTTATACTTTTACTGCCGTTTATGATAATTTTAACAGTAGCCAAATCAACAGAATCTTCAGAAAAGTTAAACAGCTCAATAAATTCTGCTTTCCCTGCATCTGTATCAAAAAGTATTTCGTTTATTGCAAGAGAACCTTTTTCGTATTCAGGAATTTTGCCAAGCGTATTTTCTCTTCCAGGGGTTGAACCGTCCGGTGAAATGGAATAAATCCAATTGCTTTCTTCGGAAGATAAGGAAAAATCAATTTTCTCAATAGAAAAACCTCTCAACGGCTCCTGAAGATAATAAACCGAATCAACGGTTTTCCCATTATTTTCTTTAAGAATAACTTCATCGGAATCGTTATTCAGCGACGGAAACCTGCATAAATGTATTTTTGTATCCGGCAGATCATACTGTGTAATAAATGAAGTATCTGAAGCAATAATCATAAATTCTTCGGGATTTATAATTACGGAATCAATTTTACCAATCTGTACTTGCGAACGGTTGTCGCAAATTAGCCAGTCCTTTAAATCAATTTTAAATTCCGAATTATTAAAAATCTCTATCCATTCGCTTTTTCCGCTATCGGGATTAAACATTATTTCTGTGATAATAACCGAATTAAATTCCATTGAAGGAATTATGTTTAGAAACACCTCATTATCATCGGTAAATTCATCTTTTCCGCAGTTTATTTTCAGTATGAAATTCTCAGTCCGGTTTGTTAGCTGATACACATTCTTAAAATTAAATTTATGCACTGAATCAGGCATAATTGTAATTTCTTCGGAGACAGAGATTTGCTTATCTGCAACCGAATCGAGGTCTGCATCTGAAAAAAGAGAACATGATGCCTTAATCTCATTTTTACCTGAATTTATTATTTCCGCCGAAAACGAAATTGATTGTCCCGCAGCCGGATATTTTGGAAAGATGTTAAAGGATTTAACAGAAAGATCAAATTCCTTTCTGGTTACGGAATTTTTCATTCCAGGTGTTGCGCTGGTTTTA
>CAYTFZ010000117.1:0-2896 GCA_964437215.1 uncultured Melioribacteraceae bacterium
TTTTGAGCAGCACCTGTAAAAGCTCCTTTTTCGTGACCGAACAATTCGCTTTCGGCAAGTTCTTTAGGTATAGTTCCGCAATTTATAAGGATCAAAACTTTATCGTGCCGGGGACTTAACTGATGAATATACTTTGCAAAAACTTCTTTCCCCACACCGCTTTCACCTTCAAGAAGAATTGTTGTGTCGTCGCTTTTCGAAATTTTTTCTACGGTATTAAGAATACGCTGGATTAATTTGCTTTTACCAAAATATTCGCGGCTGAACTCCTCGTTAGGCATTATGGAATGAAGTTTTTCCACCTCGTGTTTTAAATTTAGGTGATTAACGCATTTTGCCAGAATTAATTTCAATTGGTCGAGATCTATTGGTTTAAGCAGAAAATCGAATGCCCCGTATTTCATTGCTTCAACCGAAATTTTTACATCCGAATAACCTGTAATCATTATCACCGGAATATGAAAATATTTTTTCTGGAGTTCTTTCAGGATATCAAGTCCGTTGTGAGTAGTAAGATAAATATCCAGCAGAATAATATCCGGCTGTGTTCTTTCCACAGTTTCAAATACTTTTTCTCCTTCCATGCATACTTCAACATCGTAATCGAATTTAAGCAGTATTTTCTTTAAGGAAATACATACCAGGTTATCGTCATCAACAATCAGCAGCTTAGGTTTCATTATAATCCTCTGTTATTTGCTTTGGAAATGTAACATAAAAACAAGAACCTTTACCTTCTGTACTACGAAAATCTATTTTGGCACTATGAATATTAAGCAGCATTTTACAAACACTTAAACCTAATCCGGTACCTTTTGTTTTGCTTGTGTAAAAATCCGTAAATATATTAGTTTTATCTTCTTCTTTAATTCCCACACCGTTGTCTTCTACCTCAAAATGAATATCTCCGCCGCCGGTAAATGTCCGTAAAGCTATTGTACTGTTATTTTCGCTTGCATCAATGGCATTTGTAATTAAATTTAATATTACCTGAAGTATCATATTTTTGTTGAGATTCAGATGAGGTAGCGAGTGACTTAATTTTTGCTCTACTTTAATGCTGCGCCTTTTAATTGCACCGTCAAGAATTTCGAGTGCTTGATGAATTATCTCATTCAGGCTGCATAAATTAAAATCCTTTGACGGACGGCGAGAAAAATCTAATGTTGTCTCCATCAGATTCTGAATCCGGTCTGCCGATTCGATGCAGGCTTTCAGACATTCATTTTCTTCGGCATTTAAATGTTCGCTGGAAAGTGTAAGAAAATCGAGATTTAATTTAAGAGCGGAAAGCGGATTTCGAATCTCGTGGGCAAGACTGGCGGTTAATTTACCTAAAATCTGAAGCTTGTTATATTGAATTTCTTTATCCAGGATTTTATCCATTTTTCGGCAATAGTTATATTTCAAGCAATATTTTAGTTAAATACATACTTATTTCAAATAATCAACAATTCTAAAATAAAATAAAATTAAAAATATTCAATTCCGGATGATTAAATATTTCAGGGTTGGAAGGAAAAAAGGGAGGGCAGTTTACTGCTCTCCCTGAATTTCTTTTAATATTGAACCAGCTACTTTTTCAATAATTTCCGGTTTGTTGTAGAATCCCGTTTCGACTTTTTGTTTTATGTTTTCAAGATTTTTAGCTTCCGCTTTTTGAGACTGCAAAGCTTTTGCCTCCTGAGATAGTTCAAGTTTGTCTTTCCTGCTGTTCGGATTCTCGTCAACCTTTTGAGCGTCCTGCTTCGGATTCTGATAATTAGTATTAGCCTGCTCTGTATACGAATTAAGCCTGCTGTTTACACTGTTAATGTCCATATTATTTTTACCTGATATATTTATTCAACTTCTTTTTATTTTCAAAAGACTTTAGCTCTTCCGCTATTTTTTGCTGCTCAATTTTTTTTTCCTTAATAATACTATCGAACCTTTTTAAAATAAGTTTAACAGATTCCATAACTTCATTATCATAAGATTTCAATTCGCCCGGCGATATTTTGCCTTCAAGCTCAGTATGCATTTTTTTAATTTTTTCAACCGATTTAAATATTTTATTGTTGATCTTGTCAAAATTCTCTTCTGAAATTATGTCAAGATCAACTGCAATACTCTCAATTTCCTGCTTGATTATTTCGTATTCTCTGTTCAAACTTTAACCCGCTCAGTAGCTGCCGAACATTGAGGACATATTGTTATAAGACGTCATTAAAGTAGCAAGCTGCATCTGAAGCGCTTCATATTTAGATCTTAAAACTTCGGCGCCTTTATCAATCCGCTTATTGATACCGTCAATTCTGTCTTTTAAATAATTTGCATTGTTATCAAGCGAGTCAGTCAAGCGCGAAATTGTTCCATCGGGACCCAAATATGTTTCCAAAGTTGAATAAAGTGACTGTGCAATTCCGTTGTTTGAGTTAAATAATTCTGCTACCTGATTGGGATCTTTATTAATCTGTTCGGTCAATTTAGCTGTATCTGACATTGAAAGCCCTGTTTCAGGGTCGAAAGCAACTCCAATATCCGCTAGCCGTGTAACATTTCCTGCAGATAACCCTGTAACTGACTGCAGAACTGCATTTTGCAGTTTCGATTTAAGAGAATTTGCTGTAGAATCTCCGGTAAAAATACCTCTTGTTGTATTTGCTCCGGCAGTCTGGTTAGCCCTTATAAATGAATATGATTCGTTAAAAGATTTTATAAAGCTTTCTATTTTAGTTTTTACAGTATCAACGTCATTAGTAATATCCATACTTACGCTTTGGTCTTCCTCATCCATAACAGCTTTTAAATTAAAAGTAACACCGGTTATCAGGTCACTGAAATTGTTGGAATTCCTCTGAATATTGATACCGTTAAATACCATTTTCGAGTTGAGTTCATTATTTGTAGAACT
>CAYTFZ010000117.1:2996-5998 GCA_964437215.1 uncultured Melioribacteraceae bacterium
TTTTTTGCAAGCTGTAATACCCGCATTTCGTAATTATTGATAGAAGCCGTTTTGTCTGCACTTGCAGTAAAAAAATCCGAACTTGAAAGAGTTGCTTTTTTTGTATTAAAAAGCGAATCCGATGAAGTGGATTTCAAGTCGCTTAAAATAGTTCTAAATGAACTCAGTTTAGTTTTAAGGGAGTTCCAAGTTGAAGAAAGATTGCTGTATTTAGCTTTACGCGCAGTAATTGGTTCAACTTGCTTAACTTGCTCATTGTACTTATAATTATCAATAAGCTGAGTTATATATGATGTACTTAATATCTGTGACATTTTACTTTTCCGGTTGTCTGTTAAAAATAGTTATCCAGGTTTCCCGAAGATCAGTAAGTATTTTATATACTATATCAGTATTATTTTTCCGCATTTCATCTTGGCAAAATTGATATAATCTCATCAATCCGGTTGATATTTCTTTGGCTTTTTCATCTTCAAAATTTAAGGCATTTATAAGTTCCGATAGAGCCCGGTTTGTTTTTGCCATATTTCCTCTTTTACAATTTGCAATAGCAAAATCGTAAACTTTAATAAGCAGTTTCTGAGGAGTTGCCTCGAGAATTTCTTTTGCAAGATAAGTATTTGCACGATTTGCCGACCTAAAGTATGTAGAGGTTTGATACATAATGACATCTCAATTTTTCAAATTAAAAAAAACTCTTCCGGCAAACGCCGGAAGAGAATGGGATAAAACACAGATTTATTATCCAAATAACTGCAATACTTGCTGAGGAGCAAAGTTAAGCTGAGCCAACATAGCAGTACCAGCCTGCTGTAAGATTGACCCTCTTGTAGCTTTCAATTGTTCCATAGCCATGTCAGCGTCGAACAATCTGCTGATAGTAGATTCTGCATTCGATTTAGCAACACTCAAATTCTCGTCTTTAATGTCCAGTCTTTGTGAGAAGTTACCAATTTTTCCTAATGCCGAAGTAACTGCTGTCTTAAGGTTTGAAAGAGCTGTTTGCAGACCCTGCACTGATGCAGCACCGCTGGTGCTCATAAGTGTAGTAGCTGATACGTTTGCAAAACTTCCAAGACTTACAGAAACGTTAGCGCCGTATCCGCCGCCGCCTGTGCTAGCTAATGATGATGCAAAATCAAGATTTAAGGTATCAGTTGACTCGCCAACCTGGAATGCAAATCCTTGACCGGCACCAGAATAAAGAATTTTAGCGTCGTTGAATTTGGTATTCAGCAATATTGACTGAATTTCATTTGCCAGTGCTTTTACGTCATCCTGAAGAGCTGTTCTATCTGCTGTAGGGTTAGTTGCATCAGAAAGTTTTCCTTCGATTTTTGTCAAAAGGTCATTCATTCCTGACAATGCTCCTTCTGCAGTGGATAACAAGTTTTTAGCCGAAGCTATGTTGCCTTGTGCTCCTTCCATTACAGCTACTTTTCCTTTCAGAGCAGTACCTACGTTAAAGCCAGAAGTGTCATCACCGACATTAAGAATTCTTTTGCCAGATGATAATCTTAACTGTGCTTTTGTTGTTTCTGCATTTACTTTAGCTAACTGATAGTAAGCTTGCAGTGCGTCCGTGTTTGTGTTTACGCGGAATCCCATTTTATACCTCCTTGTATATGTTGTTGTTTTGACCAAGCTTCCATGCTTGATCGTTTGTTTAAATTCAATTTCTGATAATACTATCGAACTGTTAAATTAATTCTTTAATTATAACAAGTGATTCGCGTCATATCAGCTTTTTATATTCAATTATTCAAAGAACTTATTTTCACTCTGATTTATTTTCGGCAAACCCGGATTTTTCTTTAATGAAATCATTTGAGATTTCTAAAGAATTATCCGGACTTGCTTCAAAATTTCAATCCTTCTTTTTCAAAAGCTTCCTGCCAGGTTGTTCGCAATCCGCTTAATATTTGCAATGCAATATCAAACTCACCTTTGCGGGTCTGGTCTTGCACAAATTGATATAATCTTAATAGTTGTATCGATATAGGCTTAGCTTCTTCTTGTTCGAAATTAAGTGCAATTATAAGCTCCGATACAGCCTTATTTGTTTTTGCCATATCTTTGCGCTGGCAATTAGCGATGGCAAAATCGTATATCTTTAAAACAAGTTTTTGCGGACTTGCTTCGAGTATTTCCTTAACCAAATAGGAATTTGCTCTTCTTTTTCTGACATTTTGCGCCGTAACCATAATGTTCTCTTATGTTTAATTGTTAAAAACAAATATTTACTGGAATAACTGCAACACTTGCTGAGGAGAAGCATTTAACTGAGCTAACATTGCTGTACCTGCTTGAGCAAGAATAGAACCTCTTGTTGCTTTAAGCTGTTCCATCGCCATATCAGCATCAAACAAGCGGCTGATAGTAGATTCAGCATTTGCAATTGCTACATTTAAAGTTTCGTCCTTAATATCAAGACGCTGCGAAAAGTTTCCTATTTTACCAAGCGCTCCGGCAACTGCCGTTTTTAAATTTACTAATGCAGTTTGCAAACCCTGTACCGATTCGGCACCGCTTGTACTCATAAGTGTCGTAGCAGATATATTCTGGAAACTGCTTATGCTAACTGAAATATTGTTCCCATAACCTCCCTGACCGGTGCTTGAAAGAGTTGATGCATAATCTATTAATAATGTATCAGTCGATTCCCCCACTTGGAATGCATAACCTTGTCCGGCAGCAGAGAATAAAATCTTAGAATCGTTGAACTTTGTATTTAGCAAGATATTATGAATTTCTGCTGAAAGTGCTTTTATGTCTTCCTGCAAAGCTGTTCTATCGGCTGTCGGGTTTGTTGCATCGGATAATTTACCTTCGATTTTTGTAAGAAGATCATTCATACCGAGCAAAGCTCCTTCGGCTGTAGCTAATAAGTTCTTTGCTGATGCAATATTGTTCTGGGCACCCTTCATTACGGCTACTTTTCCTTTTAATGAGGTACCTACGTTAAAGCCCGATGTATCATCTCCAACATTTAATATTCTTTT
>CAYTFZ010000117.1:6098-7157 GCA_964437215.1 uncultured Melioribacteraceae bacterium
AGCACCGGAAAGATGTGCAACAGAAGTATCAATCGTAATTACAAGATCTAAAGCTTTAATTACCGATGCTGTGTCCTTAAAGTCTTCAAGTTCCGATGAAAGATCTTTAATTCCAAGCTCAGCCATCATTTCATTTTCTTCTTCTGTAATGCCTTCTTTTTGCAGGCTGAAAATTTTAACGTTTTCTATTTTTGCAATATGTTCAAAGAACTTCAAATTTGCTGCGCGTTGTAAATTTGTTACCGGTTGTTTTCCGCGCCAAAAAATTCCGATTTTATAAGCAGATTTAAATGAATAATTTTCGTGCCAAATTAAATCTTGTCTTTCATCTGCTTCTAAATAAGGCACATTTGCAGGAATTTCAGATATCTCTTTGTAAAGAAGTAAAGGAATACTTAAAAGCGCTGTTTGATAATCAATTTTAAATTCTTTTTCATTAAGCTCTCCGCGGCTGTATACTTCAGCAATACCTTTACAGCTTTTCATAAGCCTCACCAGCGATTTATGGCATTCTAATATTACCTTTGCCCCTTTATGTTTAAGAAACTCAATATATCTGGCAAATTGTATTGTATCGCCGTAGCCTTGCTCGTCGTAAACAAGTATCGTTTTTCCGTTAATATCCGTACTTATAAGTTCCGGTATGCTGAAGTTTCTTTTCTGATATTCAGCTTTTTCCTTTCTCCATTCGTATTCTTTCCAGCCCTCTAAATTATATCCTTCTTTAAGAAGAATTACCGATTTATTAAAATGAGCATCGGCTGACTGAGGAGCTATTTCAATGGCTTTTTCAATGCTTTCCAAAGCTTTAGTTGTGTCTCCCGCTGTATCGTAATAGTTGGAAAGATTTATATATGCTTCGTGATATAAAGGATTGATAGCCAAGGCTTTTTCAAGATATATCCGCGATTTTTCGAAATCTCCCTTCAGGTGGCTAATAATAGCCATATTGTTAAATGCAATCGCATTTGTATTGTTGAGTTTTATAGAAATGTTTAAACATCTTTCCGCTTCATCAAATCTTTTAAGATCTTTTAAAACAACTCCCATATTTGAATA
>CAYTFZ010000118.1:0-7086 GCA_964437215.1 uncultured Melioribacteraceae bacterium
AAAAATCGGAGTTTTAATCTTCTAAGAAAAACAATATTGCTGGCTTAAAGGATTTGGTATTATGGTGAAGATAAAACTCCTTTTTTTGTTTAAATAATTATTCAAAATTGAAAATGATTACATATTTTTAAAGTCGTAAAATGTTTAATCTTTATAAATATGTCTGGAAAAAGCTTAATGAAAAATATTAAGAAAAATGGGAAAAAAAATAAGACGGCAGTTAAAGAAATTTCTTTAGGCAAAAAGAGATTATTTTACACATTAACAATTTTTCTCCCTTTTATTTTTATTCTGTTTGTTGAAATATTGTTAAACATAATTAATTATGGGGGAAACAGAGAGCTTTTTATTGCCGGACCTGAAGGATACGAAGAATATTTAAGATGCAACCCTGAAGTTACAAGAAGATATTTCTATTTACAGGAAAAAGTCCCAACTCCGCCTATTCAGCTTTTCTTAAAAAACAAACCGGCAAATTCTTTCAGAATATTTGTACTGGGCGAATCTTCGGCTGCTGGTTTCCCTTATAGCAATAATTCAGCTTTCCCGAATGTTTTGCAAAGAAAACTTGGCGAAACATTTCCCGATAAAAAGATTGAAGTTGTGAACATATCATTTTCTGCTATAAATACTTATACGCTGCTTGATTTAACTGATGAGATAATTGAAAATTCTCCTGATTTAATACTAATTTATACCGGTCACAACGAATATTACGGAGCTATGGGTGTAGGCTCGGTTCAGTCTATTGGCAATAACCGCTGGCTTATCAAATCGTATCTCAAGCTTCAAAAATTTAAGTCAGTTATATTATTGCGGGATATTATCGGGTGGTTTAAAATCAGTATAGGAAAAATATTTTACGGCAGCAGCGAAAACAATCCCTCATCTTCTCTTATGTCGCAAATGGCTCAAGAACAGGAAATTATCTATAAATCTGAATTGTATGAATCCGGGAAGGAACAGTTTACTGAAAATATGAAAGAAATTATAGAAAAATTTCAGGAAAAAAAAATAAAGGTGGTATTAAGTGAATTAGTAAGCAATTTGAAAGATCAAAAACCTTTTGTTTCGGTAAAAGGAAACAATGCAAATTCTGCTGAATACTATTACTTGAAAGGCAAGGAATTTGAAAAGAAAAGCGACTTTAAAACTGCCGAAGATTTTTATATAAAAGCTAAAGATTATGATGCTTTACGTTTCAGAGCTCCCGAGGAATTTAATGAGATAATTATCAATCTTGCAAAAAATTATTCAACCCCGCTTGTGCCTATGAAAGAATATTTCCGACAGGAATCGGAAAACGGAATTATTGGCGGGAAATTAATACTCGAACATCTTCATCCGAATATTGACGGATATTGCCTGATGGCTAAAGCATTTTACGAAACTTTAAGAGATGAAAAAATATTAAGCAATAACTGGCAAGACAGTGTTTTTTATTCATATAAAAATGATGCAGTTACTGAGCTCGACAGTATTTACGGTAAGATGATAATTGACGATTTAACACAAGGCTGGCCATTTAAACAAAAAGGTTCTGCTGTAAATTTTATGCAGACCTTTGTTCCTAAAAACAAAATTGAAGAAATTGCCTTTAAAATTTTACCAAGCGATAATTATAATCTTGAAGCGGGACACCTAGATCTTGCAAAATATTATGAAAGCAAAGGTGAAAATGAAAAAGCGTTAAAGGAATATAAAGCATTAATAGCGTCGCTTCCGGTTGAAACAGAATTTTACAAGCAGGCTGCTATAGTTTATATCAATCTTGAGAATTATGATGAGGCTAACAAACTTCTCAGGAAATCTCTTCGGTATAAAGAAAATGATTTTGCTTTTAAATGGATCGGGCAGATTGAATTTAAGAACGGAAATTTCTCCGAAGCAATCAAGTATCTGCAAAAAGCAGATATGAAAGACCCTCAGGTGGTATTTAATATATCGCGTGCTCATTATTCATCCGGTCAGTTTGATATGGGAGAAAAGTATTTTAATTTGCTTAAAATACTGGACCCTAATTCTAAATATGCCCGTTATCTCGCAAAAATGCATAGTCTTAATAAAACTAAGCAAAAATAATATTATATTGTTATGTGATGATTTTTACTAAGGGAAGAAAAGTTGAATAAAGTTTCAAAATTTATTGTAGAATCACCAATTTGGTTCATATCAATTCTGATTCCCGTTATTTCTATTATCTTTTACTTATACCATCCTATTCAGCTGAGCTTGTTTCCGGAGCAGGAAATTAAAAAAATATATTACATCGACAATATTTCTGAGGCGCACAGAATACTTATTGAAAGATTTAACCAGCGATATAAAAACAAAATAGAAGTTGTTCCTGTAAATCTTCCTTTTTATAATTTTACTACTAATGACCGCAAAGAAATTCTCACGCGTTCATTAAGAAGCCATAGCGACGGGATT
Source organism: uncultured Melioribacteraceae bacterium (assembly GCA_964437215.1). Classification (GTDB taxonomy): domain Bacteria; phylum Bacteroidota; class Ignavibacteria; order Ignavibacteriales; family Melioribacteraceae; genus JAAYAN01. The sequence continues at coordinate 2,434 of CAYTFZ010000118.1, forward strand.
GATGTTTTTGCAGTAGATTTGATATGGATACCCCGTTTTGCAAAATGGGGATACTCAATAGATAAATATTTCGATAAAAACCTTCTTAACAATATTGATGAAACAATTCTTGAAACATCATATCAAAAAGACAGTCTTGTGGCATTACCGCTATTTTTAGATATAGGAGTTTTATATTACCGAAAAGATATTATTAATCAGTTGAAAGATGGGGCGGAGATTGAGAAAAAACTGAAGCAATCGATAACCTGGGATGAATTTATTAAACTCGGTAAACAGTTTAAAGATAAAAATAATCCTTATTATGTTTTTTGCGGAAGCGATTTTGAAGGTATGGCTTGTACCTTTTTTGATTTATTATCTCCGGCAGAAATGGAGAATACTTTTTACGGAAAAAATATCAACCTTTATAATTACTCGGTTAAAAGATCTTTAAATTTAATGAGCGACTTTATTAATGAATACCAATTCTCTCCGCGAAATGTTCTGCAATTCGATGAAACCCGGAGCTACTTTTATACAAATGCAAACGATGCAGTGTTTTTACGCGGCTGGGTCGGTTATCACAAACAATATAAAAAGCAGCTTCCCGACACCTCTAAATTAAAATATCTTGAAATTGCGCCTATGCCTCATTTCGAAGGGGAAAAGACTGCCAGCGTATTCGGCGGCTGGAATCTTATGATTTCGAAAACATCATCTAGAAAAGAAGAATCAGTAAAATTCCTGAAATTTATGTTCGAAAAAGAAAGTCAGGAAATCCTTTACGAAACAGGCGGTTTGCTTCCCGTGAATAATGAAGTTTATAATGATACTAATTTTACAAAAAAACATCCTGAACTTTTACGCATTAAAGAAATACTTAAATGGGGAAAGCACCGCCCTTCGCTCGAAAATTATACGAAGATATCTGAAATAATTACTCATTTTTTCCATTTGGCGCTTAAAAATGAAATATCGGTTGATGATGCAATTTTAATGGCAACCGAAAAAATCAATAAAGAAAAATCAATAAACGATTAACCTGCTATCTTATGTCATCCGAAAACAAAAAACATATAAGATTCGAATGGAAACATATTCTGATAATTTTCCTGACGCTTATGATTTTTCAGATATTTGTTTATTACTTGCAGAAGAATACATTGCAGGGTCTGCTTTCGGATACGATGGAATGGTATAAGCAAAATTCTGCTGAAGAGATAGGAAATCTTACTACAACTGCTCTGGAACTTTTACTGGAATCCGATCCTTTTAATGAAGACCAAATTAACGAAACCGAAACAAAAAATCTTATTCATTCTTTTAACAGTATTTTAAAACAGCCTTTAATGAAGAGGAACGTGGAAGAAATGTGTGTAATTCTTCCTTATGGCGATAAGTTTGTTGCTGTGGATCTGGGAAGCGAATTATTCTCTTACTTTTACAGCCGCGAACTTACAGATACAACATCCAATTCTGAATATATTGATGCAGTAAATCAATATACTTCGATCCATAAAGAGATGGTGAAAACAGAACTGATTACTACCGTAAAAAAAGAGCAAAGCGTATTTATGGTTTATGTCCCTTTGGTTCCTCACGGAGAATACAGCGGTGCAGTTTATCTTAAAATCCATCCCGATTTTTCATTTATCAGCAATAAGATATTAGCCAGTTTCGACCATACAGTTCTTATATTTTCATCTTTAATTCTGATGGGTTTGCTGGTAGTCTTTTATATTTCAACTTATACAATAATTGAACGGGACGAAGCCCGGGAACTGCTTTACTCAGAACGCGAAGCACATCTTACTGAATATATTGCTCAGCAGAAAGAACATCTTTTTACAAAAAGAATTTATCACACTCATCATAAAGCCGAAAAGGTTATGGGTTTTATAAATGAGGATCTTGATAATATTGATGAAAATAATTTCCGTGATGTTAAATACCGTATATCGAAATATGCTAATTTTATATCGAGGGTTATATACGATATGAAATGGTATAATCCCCCGTTGCAAACAATCCGGAACCACATTTTCCGCACCGATTTGAATGAAGTTTTGAGCTTTATAATAAATAATATTTTTTTAAGAACAAGCAGGCAGGTAAGTTCTATAAAATTCAATACTGTTCTTGATGAAAATCTGCCGGCGGTTTCCATAAACGAATTTGTAGTTTGGGAAATAATCGAACCTATAATTCAAAATGCAATAGATCACTCGGATAAAGAAATAATAAATATAAAAATACTAACAAAATATCATCCCGAAAATCATCAGTCTGTTATTATTATTGAAGATAACGGGAAAGGGATACGCGAGGATCTCCTCGAAAAAAACGATTCCGGAGTAATGAGAATGTTTCTGGAAAATATCTCAACAAAAGCCGAAGGGAAAAATTGCGGATACGGATGTTACCTTGCTTACGAAATAGCAAAACGATGCGGCTGGGAATTAAAGGCAGAAAATTCGGAAGCAGGCGGCGGCAGATTTATATTATTAATCAATCATTAAAATGGTTTTACGGAGAAGGCGATGGAGTTTGATAAAATAATTAATTTACTTTTGATTGAAGATGAGACATATGATGTAAACAGAATAAAAAGAACGCTGGAACCCTTCAACGATAAAATTCAGATAAAAAAAATAGTATCGGACGGGCTTTCGGCAATTGAACTTTTATCGGATAATAATGATGAATTTGACGTTGTAATTATGGATTATCAGATTGTGGGCCCGCTTACAGGCGAAAAATTGATAAGACGAATTAAACTTATAGATCCTTTCATACAGATAATTGTAATTACAAAAATGACAATAAATGTAACAAACTTCGAACTTGCAAATGACCTGATTGAAGCTGGCGCTATGTGGTTTTGCACTAAATATCCGTCGGATATAAAAGACTACATTTATCAGCCTACCGATTTGCTTTTATCGATAATGAATGCCTACGAAAAGAAAAAACTGAATCTGGAAAAATCGAGAACAAATCAGCAGCTCGATAAATCTATTGATAAAATAATTGCACAAAAACCTTTAATAGGAAATTCAGCTCCTATTAAAAAATTACAAAAACAGATAGAAAAAGCATCGCAGCAGGATGTAACAGTGCTGATTTCGGGGGCTTCGGGAACAGGCAAAGAACTTGTGGCAACCCACATTCATTATTTAAGCAAGCGTAAATTCGAAAATTTTGTAACGATTAATGCTGGAAGTATCCCTCAAAATCTTATAGAAAGCGAGTTGTTCGGGTTTGAAAAAGGATCGTTTACAGGCGCGAACAGCAGTAAAAAAGGATTATTCGAACAAGCTAACAACGGCACGCTTTTTATGGATGAAATCGGTGAGCTTCCAACAAATTCGCAGGTAAAACTTTTACGTGTTCTTCAGGAAGGTGAAATTGATAAAATTGGCAGAACCGAAAAAATTAAAGTTAATGTACGGATAATTTCTGCTACTAATCAGGACCTCGAAAAAGCTGTGGAAAACAAAACATTCCGGTCCGATTTATTTTACAGACTTAATGTTATTTATATTTATACGCCTACTTTACTGGAAAGAATTGAAGACATTCCGGATCTTGCCGTGCATTTTATTTCCCAATTCAGCAAGCAGATGTCAATTCCTAAACCCGGTCTATCGAAAGATGCACTGGATGTTCTTCAAAACTATAACTGGCCGGGAAATATCCGCCAGTTTCAAAATGTTATTCAAAGGGCGTTGCTTACTGCTGAGGATGAAATAACAAAAGATGATTTGCTTGGTGTGATGAAAATGGAAAAACACTCTGGCTCCGTGGACGGTCCTAAATTTTCATTCGGCGATAAAATTCTTGAATGGAAAGAAATGGAAACCATTTTCCGCTGGCGTTATTTTAATCACGTTATGGATAAAACCAAAAACGAAGCCGAAGCCGCGCGTTTACTGGGTTTTGCCCCTTCAAATTTTTACCGGATGCTTGGTAAAATGGGATTTAAGTGAAACAACAAATAATTTAGCATTCATAACTAAGAATTATAAAATTAGTATGTCTGCTTACGCGGACAATTTTAGAAACTGGCAAACCTCATTTTATTGCGACCAAATTTACATACTTGATACCGAAAATAGCATTTAAAAAATTATTTGATAAATGTCTTTCTATATAAAATCATACAATAAAAATTTTCATAACGTAGAGACGTTGTAATGAACGTCTCAGCCTGAGGAATTTGCATTAAAATGAAAGAAGCCGCTTCTGCGGACGGGACTTATGAAATTCTGGCAGAATTTATTGGCAATGAAGATAAACGGGAAATATAGGTAAGCGGTACGGTAAAAAGCGTAATTATTCCTTTTTCCCTCCAAGGAGGGTTTCCGTAATAGAGATTAAAAACTTTCTACTTTTTCGCGCGCCCAAGGTGTTTTACGTAAGAATTTTAAGTTCGATTTTATTGATGTTTCATATTGAAAGCAATTTATATCAATGTGGTTGCCAAGTTTTTCCCACACGTAAAAGTCAACAAGCTACGTAAGCATCATTTCCAGCGTAATTCCGTGTAGGGGGTTATTCTTTTGTGTTTGATTGTTTTCGCTGCCCGTCATTTAATTTTCTCAATATTATAAAAAACCGTCTAAAATTAGTACAAATCTTTTGCAAATGCAATTTAGTATTTTAATGCAG
>CAYTFZ010000119.1:0-7016 GCA_964437215.1 uncultured Melioribacteraceae bacterium
ACTTTTTCGGTTGACGATTATGATAATAACGTGATTATGAAGCACGAAAAAACCCGTAAAGTTAAAGAAGACGACCGCACAAATCATATTATTACAACCGAAGTTCAAACCGGAGCAGTTTTTCTTACTTATAAAGGCGTTCCCGCAGTTAACGAAATTGTGAAGAAAACAAAAGCCGCAGCGCCGGAATACGATTTTACTGCCCCCGACGGAATTAAACATAAAATGTGGATTCTGCCGGAAAATGAAAATAAAATTATTGTTGATGCAATTGCTAAAGTTAAAAACCTGTACATTGCCGATGGTCACCACCGTGCAGCAAGCGCAGGCAGAACTCAGAAGGAAATGATGAAAAGAAATTCCGCGCACGCAGGAAACGAAGAATATAATTATTTTCTTGCGGTTCTTTTTCCGGCAGAGGAATTAAGAATTATGCCTTACAACCGCGTGGTTTTTAAACTCAACGGAATGAGCAAAGAACAGTTTTTCGGCAGAATATCAGAAAACTTTTCCTGCGAGAAGACTTCATCCCCGGTGCCTCCGGGGAAAAAACAATTTTGTATGTATATCGATAAACAATGGTTTTTGTTGAAGCCGAACAGCAACGTTAAAGAAGGCAAAACCGTCGGAGAAAATCTGGACGTAAGCATTCTGCAGGATTATCTTTTAAATCCTGTTTTAGGAATTGACGACCCGAGAACTTCGAAAGATATTGATTTTATCGGCGGAATAAGAGGAACAGCAGAACTTGAAAAATTAGTAAATAACGGAACAGCCGAAGTTGCTTTTTCGCTTTATCCGGTTTCGCTTGATGACTTGATTAATATTTCGGATGCAGGTGAAATTATGCCGCCTAAATCAACCTGGTTCGAACCGAAATTACGCGACGGATTAGTAATTCATAAAATTTAAATTAACAGAAAATAGAAGGTACAATATGGAAAAGAGAATTTATAATTTCAGCGCAGGTCCTGCAGTTTTACCCGAAGAGGTACTGCTTGAGGCGCAAAAAACATTTTTGGCTCTTCCCGGTGAAGGAATTTCAGTTATGGAAATGAGCCACCGCTCGAAAGCTTACGATAAAATAATTAAAGAAGCTGAAGCAGATGTACGCCAGCTTTTGGATATTAACGATAATTACGCCGTTTTATTTTTACAGGGCGGCGCAACACTTCAGTTTTCGATGGTTCCGCTTAACCTTATGCCGCCGGCAAACAAAGCCGATTATATTTTAACCGGTGTTTGGTCTAAAAAAGCTTTAAAGGAAGCAAAAAGAGTTGGAGCTGCAAATGTTGCCGCAACAAGCGAAGCTGATAATTTCTGCAAACTTCCAAAACAAAGCGAACTTAAACTAGATCCGGAAGCATCTTATGTTCACTTTACTTCGAACAACACAATTTACGGAACACAATACAAAACCGAACCCGTTGTTGGAAACGTTCCTTTGGTATGCGATGCTTCGTCGGATATTCTTCACAAGAAAATTGATATAAACAAGTACGGATTGATTTACGCAGGCGCACAGAAAAATATGGGTCCTTCGGGATGCGTTCTTGTTATTATCCGCAAAGACCTGCTCGAAAGATCTTCGGATGCGCTGCATACATATTTGAATTATAAAATTCACGTTGAAAACGAATCGATGTATAATACTCCCGCAACTTATTCAATTTATATTATGGGATTAGTTTTTAAATGGCTTCTGCGCAACGGCGGCCTTGATAAAATGTATGAAATAAACCAGCGGAAAGCCGCTCTTCTTTACGATTATATGGACAGCACCGATGGATATTACAGAGGAACCGCTGCAAAAGAAGACCGTTCGCTTATGAACATAACTTTCCGTATGCAGACTGAAGAGCTTGAAAAGAAATTTATTGCCGAATCTGCTGCAAAAGGTTTCAGCGGATTAAAAGGACACAGATCGGTAGGCGGAATGAGAGCTTCAATTTACAATGCGTTCCCCGAAAAAGGCGTTGCCGATCTTGTTGAATTTATGAAAGAATTTAAGAAAAACAATGCTTAATTCTTAATTTTGAATTTTTAATTATTGAAAGCCTGCTCCAATTAAGGGGCAGGTTTTTTATAAACCCAAAGTGACAATATGAAAAATTTAATCTGCATATTATTTGCCGTAATACTTTTTTCCTGTTCCGAAGATAAAAAACCTCTTGAATTGTTCAGCCCCGAAGCATTTGCTTTTAGTATGGAACCCGGCTGGGAATTGAATGCTTCGGTACGCGTGAAAAATTTTGCTCAGGAAAAAGAAGGTGAAAGTTTCAAGGTAGAAATTGCATATTCCGTTATTTTAGAAAATGCTGATGGGAAAAAGATAAAAACTATCGATAGCGGTGTGCTTAAAGATTCAGCCGCTGAAGAATTTCAGGATTTGCCGATTGAAGTTCAGACAGAACTGGACAGCACGGTAAGCTATGGAAATTACAATATTTTGTTTTCTGTTACCGATAAATACTCGAATGAAAAAGATACTTTAATTAAGCCTTTCATTTTGTCTGCCGAATAAATATCTTTTTCTGCAAACAAAAAAAGGTGTGTTATGATTTACCGCAAATTTATCAATCTTGTGGAAGATCATTCCGAACTGCTTACGCAGAATTGGATCCACATCATACGAAACAACCCATGCACAGCCGGATATAAAAATCTTCCTTACGATATACTTCACGGAAGAATTTTTGATGTTTACAACCGGCTGGGCGATTGGATATCGGATGACGAAAATAGTTTCGCAAAAACCGCAAGGCATTTTATGATGCTCGGGCGCGAAAGGCATCACGAAGGTTTGAAATCGAGCGAGGTAATTTTTGCGCTTCAAGCTGCGCGCGAAAATGTGTGGCGGTATGTGATGAATTCCGGAATAATTAATAATACTCTCGAAATTCATCAGGCGCTGGAGTTTTACGAAAGAATTGTAGTTTTCTTTGATAAAGCCTGCTATTATGTTGTTCTCGGTTACGAAAGCATTTACTTAAGTGATGAAGAAGCATTTAAAAAAGGCGGCTTTTTCGATAAAACTGTCAATTCTTTGTTTAAATGGCTTATTCCGGCAGAACATTGAACTGATGCTTTATCTTTCGTTTTGATATTTTCAGCTTGTTAAAGCAGCGGGGTAAAATATATCTTCATTTTGGTTAACTCCTTATCAATAAATTTTATATTTTTGCGGAACCGAAAACTCGAACGAGGCAATTTTGAACATTCAGATATTCGGCACAAAAAAGTGCCAGGATTCCAAAAAAGCCGAAAGGTTTTTTAAGGAAAGAAACATAAAATATCATTATCGTGAACTTACCGAAAAAGGGATAAGCAAGGGCGAACTTGATAATATTTGCCGCAGCGTAAAACTGGAAGACCTAATCGACCGTGAAGGAAAGCAATTTAAAACACGCAACCTTGCATATATTCTTCACGATGTTGAAACAGTTTTACTCGAGGATCCGCTCCTTTTTAAAACACCGGTAGTAAGAAACGGAAATTTTTCTACTGTCGGTTATCAGCCCGAAATCTGGAAAAAGTGGATCGGCTAAAATTTAATATTTCTTTTTTTCAGCTCATCTATACATTGCTGTTCGCTTAAAAAATTTATTGCATCCCAGCCGAGTTTTTTTGCCGCATCGGCATACTCCTTTACATCATCAATAAAAAGATGTTCGCCTGCAGGCAGTTTTGTATAATTAGTAACAGCTTCATAAATTTCTTTTTCGGGTTTGTTTGCCCCTACCTGATACGAAAGGAATAGTTTTTCGAAATTTTGCAAAAAATTGTAATCGTTCCAGCCGTAAATTCTGTGAATATTGCTTGTATTGGAAAGCAGAAACAATCTGTAATTTTTACTGAGTTCCGGAAGTATCGAGGCAATCCGCTCATTCACCGAAAATATCCTGGAAAAATATTTGCAGAATGTTTCCCGTTCAACCTTGTTTTCAGTCCACTCCATAATAACATCCAAAAAATCGCTGTCCGTCATTAATCCTTTTTCATAATCGCGGTGAATATTATAATTCTGTTTGTATTTTTCGGCATAACGGAAACCTAATCCGTTGCTTTTTTCGTTTAGTTTTTCAATTACAATTGAATAATCGAAAGGCAGCAAAACGTTTCCTAAATCGAATATTATTGCAGAAACCGGCATTTTATTCTCCTCATTTACAAAATATTGTTTAATTTTACGCCGTAAAAAAAAATTTTCCAGGTGATTAAGATAAAAAGATTAATGTAAATCGGGAGATGTAATGATAAGAAAAACCATAATTTCAATATCAATTATACTTTTTTTAACTTTCTGCACAAACTACAGTCCGCTTTTAAACCCCGATCCCGATGAATTAAACCAAAAATGTCCCGATAAATACAAAGCCGAATTTACAACCAGCAAAGGCGTTTTTACAATTGAAGTTAACAGGGAATGGGCGCCTAAAGGAGCCGACAGATTTTTTTATCTTGTTGATAACGGATTTTACGACAGCGTAAAATTTTTCAGAGTGCTGAAAGGTTTTGTAGCTCAATTCGGAGCCCACGGCGATACGTCAGTTGCAAAAGTCTGGAGGAATTTAAGTTTTCCGGATGACCCTGTTAAGCAAAGCAATCTACGCGGAATGGTTACCTTTGCCGCCGGTCAGCAGCCGGATTCGCGAACCACTCATATATTTATCAATTACGGTAATAACTCCAAACTTGATCAAATGCGGTTTGCACCTTTCGGGAAAGTAATCAGCGGAATGGAAACAATAGACAGCCTTTATGCGGATTACGGCGAAGGCAGTCCTTTCGGGCTGGGTCCGGATCAGGCAAAGATTGGCATTGAAGGAAATAAATATCTCGAAAGCGAGTTTCCTAAGCTCGATTATATTATTAAGGCGGTTATTAAAGAATGAAATTGAAAATAATTGTTTTTATATGTTTTATTGCAGCTTCATGGGCGCAGCAGAAAAATGAGTATTCGCAGGAAAAAGCCGACAGTCTTAAAACACTTAAAGTCGCGCTTTTATCAGAAAAAGCTGCATTGGTTTCGGATATTAGCAAATACGAGAAAGAACTTGAAAGTCTTAAATCCGAAATTGACAGTACTATGCGTAAAATATATATTAAAAAATACGGAAGCGAAATAGGAACCCGAATTATAAACAAACAGATTTGGAAAGGGATGAGCACCAAAATGATGAAAGACAGCTGGGGCGAGCCGGATAAAATAGATGTGAACAAAAAGAAATGGGGAAAATTCGAGCAATGGTATTACGGCACAGTTACGTATTTTTTTAAGGACGGCAAGCTGACCGATTGGGAAGAAACAAAAGCTAAATGATTTTTTATTAAGATTATACATAATTTAGTAGTAATTTTCGAGATGCAGATATCTAATTAATTATTTCAAAACTAAATAAATTAAGTAATATGGAAAATAACGGAGCAGTAACAGTAAAATTTTTTAGCGGACAAAAAATACCGTTGGAATTACACAAAGTACGTGTTGTACAAAAATTATTTTTAAAACCTGTTGAAGAAAGACTTGAAGCCATTAAAAAAGGCGGATTTAACACATTTCAGCTAAATACAAACGATATTTTTCTGGATATGCTTACGGACAGCGGAACAAACGCAATGAGCGATAATCAGGTTTCATCAATGCTTCGTGCTGATGATGCCTATGCAGGCAGCCAGAGTTTTTACAGAATGGAAGCCGCTCTTCAGGAAGTATTCGGTAAACAATATGTACTTCCTGCACATCAGGGACGCGCTGCTGAAAATATTGTTTCGCAGGCATTTGTTAAAAAAGGCGATATCATTCCGATGAACTATCACTTTACAACAACTAAAGCTCATATGGAATTAAACGGCGGAAAAATATTCGAAATTTATTGCGATGATGCAATCCAGATTAAAAGCACAAATCCTTTCAAAGGAAACATCGATATAAATAAATTCAAAGCTTTAATTAAAGAATACGGCAAGGAACGAATTCCTTTTATAAGATTAGAAGCTTCAACCAACCTTATAGGCGGTCAGCCTTTCTCTATTCAGAATATGCGCGACGTAAGAAAAGTTGCCGAAGAAAACGGTATTATGGTTATGCTCGATGCAAGTCTTATTGGCGAAAACGCTTATTTTATTAAAAAGCGCGAAGAAGAATTTAAAAACACTCCTATCAAGGATATTCTTCTCACAATGTGCAGTCTGGCAGATGTTGTTTATTTCTCCAGCCGTAAAGTAAGTTCCACACGCGGCGGCGGAATTTGCACAAACGATAAAAATCATTTTATGAAAATGCGCGACTTTGTTGTTCTTTACGAAGGATTTTTAACTTACGGCGGAATGTCCGTACGCGAAATTGAAGCAATGGCTGTGGGATTAAAAGAAACAACCGACGAAACTGTTATCTGCCAATCTCCTTCTTTCATCGAATATTGCGTAAACGAACTTGATAAACTCGGCATCCCTGTAATAACTCCTTCGGGCGCGCTCGGCGCACACGTGGACTGTATGGGATTTTTGCCTCACGTTCCGCAGAAAGAATATCCTGCCGGAGCATTGGCAGCAGCTTTATATATTATTTCAGGTATCCGCGGAATGGAAAGAGGAACCGTTTCGAGCGTTCGCGACGAAAACGGAAACGATGTTCTTGCTGATGTGGAACTTTTGCGTCTTGCATTCCCGAGAAGAGTTTTCACGCTTTCGCAGACAATGTTTGTAATTGACAGATTAACCTGGCTGTATAAAAACAGAGAGTTGGTTGGCGGATTACGCTTTGTTGAAGAACCGGCAGTATTGAGATTCTTTAATGGTATGCTTGAACCTACAAGCGATTGGCCGGCTAAACTTGTTGCAAAATTCAAACAGGATTTTGGCGACAGCTTATAAAAAACGAATTGTTTTGGACTTAAAAAAAAGGGAAGCAAATGCTTCCCTTTTTTATAGCTGTTTTGACGAAAATTTATCCGAGAGAAGTAAGCCTACTTCAACAAAATTAATTTTTTAACTGAAACAAAATCTCCTGCCTG
>CAYTFZ010000120.1:0-6950 GCA_964437215.1 uncultured Melioribacteraceae bacterium
ATCAATTATATAATTCTTAATCGATTTGAATTCAACTTTATAACCAAAACCGAAAGAATTAGTTGGATCAATTAATATTTCATCATTAATAGGAAAGAAGGCTGGGCCTTTTCCGCAATTAACATATATTGACATGGGTGGTGTAATAACTTTACCGTTATAATTATTTGACTCCCGATACCGTAAATGGAACAAATATTTTTTTCCATTTTCATAACCATCACCACCCCACATAGGTGCTATCCATATTTTAATTATTTCTCCTTGTTTAAACTCATCCATTCCATCAACTACTTCATCAATTTTAACTTCAATAATTTTTAGCTCTACTGGATCTGGGTAAAATTCATTTGATATGGTGTAATATGATAATACTTCACCGCTTATTACTCCGTCAATTTTATTTATAAAAGTTTCTTCATACTTGTTAAAATACTTAGGTATTTGTCTTTGTAGTGCTAAAATATCAGCACCCGGGTATTTTTCTGCGGAATCTGCAAGTTCATTGTATTTATTTTGTCTTAACAGGGCTGTTATATTTTTATTATTAATAAAAGTGCTTATCAGTACACCCAGTTTTGTACTTTTGGGGTAAGCTCTGTTAAATTTATATAATGCTCTGGCCCCTTCCAACACTTCTTCGTAAGGGCATTTATTGATAGACCCTTTATTTAGGCTTAATTTTTGAAATTCTTTCCTAAACTTTTGTGTTGTTTTCAACAAGGTATCAATTGCCTCTTCCTCTGTTTGCTGCGCATACAGTTTCGCTGATGGTATAAAGCAAAACAATAATAAAAAAATAACTATTTTCATATTTCTTCGGATTTAATTTATAATTAGTGTTAAAAACTTTTATAAAAAAAGTAGCAAGCAATCTTCAAAATATTTTTCATTTTATTATTTTTAATTAAATTCTCGTTTTACGTTTCTATACTTACAAAAAAAATACTGGTTAATACAAGTAAATTATTTATTTTTATGCCAAAATTTGGGGATTGTCAGGGGAATGGCAGGTAACAAATAAGAATTCTCAGTTCAACTCTGTGGAAAACTCTGATAAACTCTGTGGTTAAACAAGCGCAAATAAACCACAGAGTACACGGAGTACGGCACAGAGTTTCACAGAAGAAGTTTAAAACAAAAAATCCGGCAGTTGCGCCGGATTTTTTTTAATCTCATATCTTAAATCTCAATTCTCACATCTTATTTAATCAGCATCATTTTCTTCGTGGAAACAAAATCCCCGGCTGTTAATCTGTAAATATAAACTCCGGTGGCAATTGATGAAGCATCAAATTTCACATCGTATTTACCGGCTGATTTTTGTTCATTAACCAAAGTAGCTACTTCCCGTCCGAGCATATCATAAATTTTCAAAGTTACAAACACACCCCGTCCTGCGGACACCCCTCTCGAGAGGGGACTTTCAGGGATACTATATTTAATTGTAGTACTCGGGTTAAAAGGATTCGGGTAGTTTTGAGAAAGCTCAAAAGAAACAGGCAATTCGTTTGAAGATGTTACATCTGTTATCTTTGCAATTCCTGTATAAATTTTACCGCTGCTTGTTCCTAAAATAATTTCGCCTGTAGCCGAATTAACCGAAACAGATGAAACATTTTCAGTTGTTAAACCGGTGGAAATAAAACCTGAACCGCTGTTAAGTTTTACAAAAACTCCCTTATTCCACGAACTTGCAAAAACGTTATCGTTATTATCAACAGCAATAGAGTAAATATATTTTGCAGAAAGTCCGTTAATTCTCTGCCAGTTTATTCCGCCGTCAGGTGAAGTGTAAAGTCCGGCTCCGTATGTGCCTGCATATACAACACCGGCTGAAGTAACGCCGAGTGTCCAGATGTGCGCATATCCAATGTTAATATTTGTAAATACTTCGCCGTCTTCCGATCTGAAAAGTCCGGCTCCGAAAGTAGCTGCAAGAAGAGCGTTATTCAAATGATCGACAGCAAGCGAATGAATTGCAGGATTTGCTGTTCCGAGATCAACAAGTTTCCAGTTATTTAATGAATCCAGTGAAGTTCTGAAAAGTCCGTAACCCCAGGTTCCTGCGTAAAGATATCCGTTATATATTGCAAGCGTGCGGGTATCGAGTGAATCAAGTCCTACCGAATTCCAGGTTGAACCTCTGTCTGAAGAAGCAAAAACGCCGCGCTCTGTTCCGGCAAAAATACTGTTTCCGGATTGAACTATTGACCAGATAAAAGCTGCATTAATTCCTGCGGATGAATTATTCCAGTTGCCATCAGCTTCGGATTTGTAAACTTTGCCGCCCCAGGTTCCTGCAAAAGTGCCGTTGTTTCCAGATGACAAAGTCCATATCATTTCATTTTCTATTACGCTTCCGGTTTCTTTCCATTCAATATTTGTTTCGTCTTCAATTACATCTTTTACAAAAGATACTTTTAGTGGAGCAATATAAAAATCATTTTCTTTGTCGAGATCAATTTGGTCAAGACTGGTAACCGATGCAATATTTACAATTACCGGATCAGGTATATTTCCTAAAAATTTAACATTATTAAACTGTCCTGCACCAGATACAGATTTTGCAATCATTTGTCCGTTCTGCACGCCGCTGATAAAATTAACATCCGCGAAAGGTGCTAAAATTGAACCGGTTACATTTATTCCTTTAATAGTAAGTTTTGCGGTTTGCGAAAAGTTATAAAGCACGTTGCTAATGTCTGTGCCGAGGACTGTTAATCCGCCGCCCCACAAAGCTGAGTCGCCGATAAAGTTTACAATTACAACCGCTCCGTTTGGAACATCAATCTGAAAATCATTTGCAGTTGAAAGGTCGCTGCAATTTACTTCGAACACGTTAAAGAGCGGGTCATTTCCGGTAAGGAAAATTCCTCCCCACATAAGTTCAACATTTCCGTTTGCTTCGTATGCTGCAAGCGTATTTGAAAGAGCTTTTAATTCAACTGCCGCTGCATTAAAATCTAATACAGAATCCTGACGGATTGTTCCGTCAACAACGCCGAAAAGATGTTCGGGAACGTCAATAAATTTTCCGTAAACAACATTTCCGTTAAGAACCGCTCCGCTGCGGAAAGTCAGTTTTCTTCCTACAATTAATACATCTTCTGTTCCGCTGCTGTTGGCAAGTTTATCGCCAACGCTGTAATTTGCTAAATCAGCGTCTCTTCCAATTGCAGCTTTTCCTTCTGTATCGCTGGAAGGCTGAGTTAAATCTTCGAGAACAAAAAGATTAAAGTCGGAAGCAACGCCAAGAGAGCGTGAATTTGCTAGTAAATCTTTACTGCTTATTCTTGCATGAATAGTTAACTGCGCCGACTGGTTTCCGTTTAATGATGCAATTTTCCAAATTCCGTTGGAGTATTCTCCGTTTGTTGCATTAGCTCCAGTTAAAACTAAACCCGGGGCAAGCGCTTCGGATACTTTTATATTTGTAGCCTGATTTGAACTGATGTTTTGAACATTAATTGTGTAAACTGCTTCTTCGCCGTCTCCACAAACTTCTTTATCAACCGATTTGTAAACTCTTAAATCAACATCTTCAAACCAGCTGATTTTTGCTTTCACTTCTTTTAAATCGACGCGAGGAGTTGCCAATACTAATTTTTGATAATTATCAGGTTTTTGCGCGTGAACATATTTTGTTCCGTGAGGAATTACAACAAAAGCCTGAACAGTTATAATTGTTTCGTTTCCCGTGTGCGCTGTAACTTTGATAGGAGCGGTTGTTCCAGTAGAGTCGGTTAAAACTTGATACGAGCTTAGTTCTGTTCCTGAATTCACAAAAAGTTTAACGGTAACTTTTTTTGCCGGATTGTTAAACTGATCATAAGCTTCAACTACAAAAAGAGCTTCTTCTGTGCTTTTAAATTTTGATTTTAGCGGAGTGATTACTAAACTTTTTATTGTTCTTGTGTCACCTGAATTTAAGTTTGCATCGTTAACAATTGCCAATGCGCGATTTTTTATTGCCGCTGTTTCAATTGTGTTCACGTTTAAGCTATCTGAAAAATGCCAGATTGCAGCTTGAATTGCGGCGGCTTCCTGTTCTACTTTTGATAAAGAACCGCTGTAAGGAAATGTTCTGAAGGGATAGTAGTTATTTAAAATGTAAGTGATTTGTGAAGAAGTTTCACCGGCATCTGTGTATGTTTCGTTATATTCAAGAGAATGACCAAGATCAATACAGTAAAAATTGGAAGTCTGCCCGTTAATTCTTCCTGTAAAAGTACCGGAAGAATAAGTACCAATACCGGAAAAAGGATTGTTAAATTTTATATTAACATATTTATCAAGGTTTTTTACTGTTGCTATGCTTGTTGAATCTTTTATTCCCGCAAAAAGACTTCCGGTTAAAAGAAAGAAAATAGTAAAAATAAGTGCGGACAAAGCGAAATAATTAATTCTGTTCTTCATTAATATTCCAAAAATTAAAATTGTATTTTTAACACAAATTAAATGCCATAAAAAAACAAAGAATATCGTTAAAAAGAAATGCTTTTAATAAAAATAATGTATCAATATGATAAATGGTAAAAAATTAAAAAAATATGAAACAATTATCTTTCAAGCAATGCAACATTTTCAATATGAAAAGTGTGGGGAAACATATCAACCGCGCAGGATTTAATTAATTTATAGCCGTTTTTTACCAGCTGCTCAACATCGCGGGCTTGGGTTGCCGGGTTGCAGCTAACATAAACAATTTTCTTCGGCGAAAGCTGGATTATGTCGGTTACAGTTTTAGGGTTCATCCCGCTTCTTGGAGGATCGGCAATTATCACATCAGGTTTTGGAAAATTTTCGTTTTGAATAATCGGGAGAAAAGATTTATTTAAGTCAGTTTGTATAAAAGTCAGGTTTGAAATATTATTCAAATCCGCATTAAAATTAGCGTCGGTAACTGCTGCTTCAACGCTTTCAAAAGCATAAACTTCTTTAGCTTTTTCCGAAACAAATATTGAAATTGTTCCTGCTCCGGAATAGAGGTCGTAAACAATTTCGTTTCCAGTTAATCCTGCATATTCTAAAGTTTTGTTGTAAAGATTAACAGCCTGTTTCGTGTTTGTCTGGAAAAATGAATTAGCGCTTATCCGGTATTTGAATTTCCCGATATTATCAAAAATAAATCCGTCGCCGGCAAATATTTTCTCGTAATCACCAAAGGCTGTCTGCGATTTCTTTAAATTTATATTATTAACTATTGTTGTTACCGGAGGAAATTGTTTAATCAGTTCAGCAGAATATTCCGAAATGAGTTTTTCGTTTTCTTCCGACGTAACAATATTTATCATTAAATCATTTGTGTGATGCGATTCTTTAATTACCAGATTCCGTAAATATCCCGTGTGGGTTTTTGAATTGAAAATTGAGACATTTCTCGACCGGAAAAAATCGCGGGTAAAGTTAACAATTGCCGCGCTTTGTTCGGATTGCAAATAACATTCTGTAATATCCAGAACTTTATCAAAAACTCTAGGTATATGCAAACCGAGCGCAAAATCTTTGTTTTCGATATTTTCATTTTGCAAATCTTCTTTTAAAAGCCAGCGTTTATCTGCAAACGAAAATTCCATTTTATTCCGGTAGTAAAAAATGTCTTCAGCGCCAATCGCTTTTTCTCTTTCAAAATCCGTAACACCGGCAATGTGTTCAAAAGTCTCTTTAACCTGCTCATCCTTAAACTGCAATTGTGTTTCGTATTTCAGGTTTTGCTGCTTGCACCCGCCGCAAACCCCAAAATGCGCGCATTTTGCTTCGGTTCGTATTCCGGATGGAACAAGTATTTTTTCGCAAAGAGCTTCGGCATAGGATTTTTTAACTTTAATAATTCTTGCCAAAACTTTATCGCCCGGAAATGAGCCGTTAACGAAAATTACAAATTTACGTTCGGGGTCGTTTTCGTCAACTTCAATTTTCGCAATTCCTTTTCCTTCGAACGCGTATGCGGTTATTTCAAGCTCGATTAAATCGTTTTTATTTGGCGTCATTTTTTTGCAGAACCAGTATTTTGAAACTTATAAATTTATCCAGACCAAGTTTCAGATAAGCATCTGTTTCGTGTCGGGCTTTTTTAATCAACTTTTTATTGTATTTAAGTTCGTCTTCATCCATCAGATTAACGCTGTTTTTCATAATTACCGAACACAATTCGTAATATTCATCAAGTCCGCGCTTTTCTTCACATTCTTCAATTACTGTAAAATTACGCTGCTCGTAGTAACTTGTAATTTCTTCGGAATCGAGCAGACTTAATTGAGATGAAGTTAAAATATCGTTTACATAAGCCGGAATGTCTTTTCTTATTTTTACAATTTCGCCGACGATTAAAAATCCATCGGGCTGCAAAATTCTTTTAATTTCCTTTATAATTTTATTCCGGTCGGGATTTGAAACCGATGCCTGAGAGTAAACGCATTTAAATTGCTTGTCGTCAAAATCTGTCCGCGCGAAGTCCATAATTCTTGTTGTAACCGCGCTGTTTTCCTGCAGCAGCAATTTCGCGCTGATTAGAGTTTCGTAATCTTCTACAATAAGTTCAGCATTTACTTTAAATTTTTTAGAAAATTTATCGGCAAAAAATTCGTTGCCTGCCCCGATAAAAAGTATCGGGATGTTTTGTTCAGCCGGCGAGTTTTTTAAGCGGCGGTATTGAAACTCAGTTCCGGGAAGTAATGGTTTGTTCATAAGATTAAAAATTTGTTAGGCAAAAGTACAAAAAATATAATTCAGTGTGAATTATATTTACAAAAGAGGGTAGTAAAGTTATGCAGACTTAATATTAAAAATTCTGGTTTCAGAATTAAAGTTTGTAATGTTTAGTTCTTTAATAAGATCTTTTACGGTTTTAATTTCGGCTTCAATTAAATAAAGTTTGTGTTTTAAAAGTGCAAGACTTGTAAACGAAATATCCCGTTTCAATTCCGAGAGTAAAATCTTATTTTTTA
>CAYTFZ010000121.1:0-6922 GCA_964437215.1 uncultured Melioribacteraceae bacterium
ATATCCTCATAACTCGAATTTGTACAGCTTCCAATTAAAGCCACGCTTATATTTTCAGGAAATCCATTTTCTTTGATAGCATCTTTAATTTCAGATACTGTCCAAGCTTTATCAGGAGTAAAAGGTCCGTTAAGATGAGGCTCTATTTCGCTTAAATTAATTTCGATTACCTGATCGTAAAAGTTGGAAGGATTTTCTAAAACTTCAGGATCAGCATTTAAAAGATTGCTAATTTTATCAGCCATCTCTGCAACATCACCTCTTCCGGTTTTAATTAAATATGCCGACATTTTTTCATCGTAACCGAAAATTGAAGTTGTTGCTCCAATTTCGGCGCCCATATTGCAGATTGTACCTTTCCCCGTGCAGGAAATAGACGAAGTGCCTTCTCCGAAATATTCTACAATGCAGCCTGTTCCGCCTTTTACCGTAAGTATTCCGGCAATTTTTAAAATAACATCTTTTGCAGATGCCCATCCCGATAACTTTCCGGTAAGTTTAATTCCAATTTGTTTAGGCCATTTAAGTTCCCAAGCCATACCCGACATAACATCAACAGCATCTGCTCCGCCTACACCTATGGCAATCATTCCGAGTCCGCCGGCGTTCGGGGTATGCGAATCCGTACCAATCATCATTCCGCCCGGGAAAGCATAATTTTCGAAAACAACCTGATGGATAATTCCGGCTCCCGGCTTCCAAAATCCTACACCGTATTTTCTGCCTACTGTCTCCATAAAATCGTAAACTTCTTTATTATCCGATTTCGCTTTCGATAAATCCTTATCTGCTCCAAATTCGGCTTGAATAAGATGGTCGCAATGAATTGTTGAAGGAACAGCAACTTTAGCGCGACCGGATTTCATAAATTGGAGCATCGCCATTTGTGCTGTTGCGTCCTGCATTGCCACGCGATCGGGCGACAATTCAACATAATCTGCTCCGCGTTTATATTCGCTTATCTGTGCATCCCACAAATGCGAAAAAAGAATTTTATCCGTCAGTGTCAATGGTCTGTTCAACGCATTTTTTATTTTCTTTTGTTTGTCTTCAAGGTTTCGATAAAAATTTTTTATCATATCGATATTTGCTGTCATAATTTTATCCTATAATATTTTAAATTTCAAAGGGGGTTTTATTTCTGATAAAGAGACCGTTCAGCCAGCTCGCACAATATATGACCTATTGTAATATGTCCTTCCTGAATACGCTGAACATTTTCGGAAGGGACAATTATTGCTTTATCAACAATTGATTTTAATTTGCCGCCAGAGCTGCCTAAAAAACCAATTGTTTTAATATTTTTCTCTTTTGCTTTTTCCACTGCTTTAATAACATTTTCGGAATTTCCGCTTGTGGATATTGCAATAAGCACATCACCGGAATTCCCAAGTCCTTCCACACTGCGTGCAAAAACATTTATAAATCCGATATCATTACCGCCTGCGGTAAGATTAGATGTATCGGTAGTCAATGCAATTGCCGGAATAGCAGGTCTGTTTAAATCGTGCGATAAGCGTATCATAAACTCAGTTGCCAGATGCTGGCAATCGGCAGCGCTGCCGCCATTTCCGCAAAGCAGTAATTTTTTACCGTTTTTAAATGAATTAGTAAGAATTGTTAAAGCATCCGAAATATCGAGCGAACACTTTTTTAAAATTTCTAATTTTACTTGCGAACTTTCAGAAAGGGACGATTTAATAAATTCTGTTACGTTCAATTTTAAAACTCCTTTTCAAACAAAAATTCCTGTTTTAAAATGAACTGCATCAGCAAATTCTTTTATTTTGCCCCAATTATTTTCATCTTCAAAATAATTGCCTGTAACAATAACTTTTGCTCCGTTTTCAACTTTCCGGCTTATTTCAGCACTGCTGCGAAGTCCGCCGCCTACAATTACCGGAACCGAGCACACAGATGATACAAGTTTTACGGTTTCATCCGGAACAGAAGAATCGGCGCCGCTGCCGGCTTCCAAATAAATCATTTTCATACCAATATATTCACCTGCTAATGCAGTTGCTGCTGCTATTTCAGGTTTATGGCGAGGAATCGGCTTGCTTGCGCTAATATATTCTACAGTTGTTGATCTTCCTGATTCAATTAAAATATATCCGGTAGAAATAGGTTCTATGTTATA
Organism: uncultured Melioribacteraceae bacterium; assembly: GCA_964437215.1. GTDB lineage: Bacteria > Bacteroidota > Ignavibacteria > Ignavibacteriales > Melioribacteraceae > JAAYAN01. Next base: position 2,141 of record CAYTFZ010000121.1, read on the forward strand.
TTTTTTAATTATCGGGGCAGCCATAACATGATGTCCTATCAACTGGTCGGCATTTCTTCCGCTGATAAGCGATATAAACAATAAAGCATCGGCGTTGGGAGTGACCTGGCTTACACTTCCGGGGAAAATTATTGCAGGAAGACTGCTGTTTTGTTTTATTATATCAATACTACGCGAAAGATCTCCATTTATCATCAAACTTCCGCCAATTAAAAAACCGTCAACGCCTGAACTGCTGCAATATGCAGCAAACTCGCCAAGTTTTTCTCCTGAAATCTTATCTGGATCAATCAGTACTAAATAGCAAGCGCCCTTTTTCTCTATTGCATTATTAATGCTATTTAAAACTTTCATATTTGATTTTTCCGCAAAACTATTTTAGTAAAATGTAAAATATAAAAATAAAACTTTAAGATGCAAAAATAATAAAATAAATAATGAATTGTTATAAGTGACTTCTGATTATTTAGGATTCGCGGCGAAATTATCGGATAATAAAATATTATTCGACCAAGCTCAAACCAATTCTTCCCTTTTCTATATCAATTGATTTAATAGTAACTTCAATTATATCCCCTACGTTTAGAATTTCGAGAGGGTTTTTAACAAATTTATTTGCCATTTGCGAGATATGAACAAGTCCGTCCTGCTTTACACCTATATCCACAAAAGCTCCAAAATCCACAACATTCCTTACAGTTCCCATTAATCTCATTCCCGGTTCAAGGTTTTCCATTTTAAGAACATCGCTCCTTAAAATTGGTTTTGGCATTTCTTCGCGCGGATCGCGTCCTGGTTTTTTTAAGTTCTCTAAAATATCTTCAAGGGTAGGCAAGCCAACGCCTATTTCATCGGCAATTTTTAATTTCCCTTGACTGTTAACATACATCGAAACTAAATCACCCGATTTTGCAGCATCTGTAAAACTTATGTTGCATTTTTTCAATAGCTTCTCAGTCGGTTCGTAGGATTCGGGGTGGATAAAAGTGTTATCAAGAGGATTTTTTCCGTCCGGAATTTTTAAAAATCCCACGCATTGCTCGTATGCTTTTTCTCCAAGTCCTGTAACTTTTAGTAATTGCTTTCTGTCAGAGAATTTTCCTTCGCGTTCGCGGTGGCGGATAATTGAGTTTGCAATGCGTTTGTTTAATCCGGAAACATAAGTAAGAAGCGAAGCTGATGCTGTATTAATATCAACGCCGACATAATTTACGCAGCTGATAACAACATCATCGAGATTTTTACCGAGCAGTTTTTGATCGACATCATGCTGATACAATCCCACACCAATCGATTTTGGATCAATTTTTACAAGTTCCGCCAAAGGATCGAGAACCCTGCGGGCTATTGAGATATTTCCGCGCTGGCTTGCTTCGAGATCCGGAAATTCCTGTTTTGCCACTTCCGATGCCGAGTAAACCGATGCCCCTGCTTCACTTACAATCAGATAATTGCATTCCAAACCGTTTTTATTGATTATCTCGGCTGCAAGAAACTCCGTTTCGCGGCTTGCTGTTCCGTTTCCTATGGCGATAAGCTGAACCTCGTATTTTTTTATAAGATTCAAAATTATTTTTTCGGCATCAGCTTTCCGGTTTTGCGGAGGATGAGGGTAAATTGTTGTTCCTTCGATATATTTACCTGTTGTATCGATAATTGCAATTTTGCACCCGCTTACGAAACCAGGATCAATTCCCATAATAATTTTACCGCTAATTGGCGGCTGAAGCAAAAGCTGCCGTAAGTTTGATGAAAAGATGCTTACAGCGTGCAAATCAGCTTTTTCTGTTAAATAATTACGGACTTCTCTTTCGATAGACGGGTATATCAAACGGTCGAACGAATCCTTAACAGTTTCTGTTAAAATTTCATCAAAAACCGACTCATCATATTCGAAAAACGTGTTATAAATAATATCAAGAATTTCCGGTTTGTCGTACGAAAGAAAAACTTTAAGGAATTTATCGTTTTCACCGCGGTTAATTGCTAAAATCTGGTAAGGTTTTATCTTAAGAATTTCAGCTTTAAAATTATGATATACTTCATAAACGTCTTTTTTATTTGGCGCTATTTCACTTTTTGACGGGCTGTTTTTTTCGGAAACAACTTGCGAAAATTCAAGTAAAAATTGGCGTGTTTCCTGCCTTACTTCGGCGCTTTCGCTTATCATTTCAGCAATAATATCTTTTGCTCCGTTTATGGCTTCTTCTGCAGTTTTTACATCCTTTTCGGGATTTATAAATTCAGCAGACTTTTCAATTAAATTGCCGCTGAATTTTGGATTATTGAGAATAAATAATGCCAAAGGCTCTAATCCTTTTGCTTTTGCAACTGTTCCTTTGGTTTTTCTTTTTGGTTTATACGGCAGATACAAATCTTCAACTTCCTGAAGTTTTATTGCAGATAGAATTTTTTCTTTCAGTTCGTCCGTAAGCTTTCCCTGTTCTTCTATGCTTTTTAAAACGGTAATTTTTCTTTCTTCAAGCAGACGGAGATAATTTAATCTGTCTTCAATAATCCGCAGCTGATCTTCATCAAGTCCTTCCGTACGTTCTTTGCGGTATCGTGCAATAAAAGGAATAGTTGCGCCTTCACTAAAAAGTTTAACAACTTCTTTTACCTGATTTTCCTTTACCGAAAGTTCTTTTGCAATAATTTGTTCTATATTCATCATTGTTCCTATAAATTATAAATTCAAATGAAGTTGTATTTTACTGTAAATTCAACTTGAAAAAAAGTTTATTTTTTTATTTTGGCTGCCAATTAAAAAGGCGGGATTTTATGGTACACAGTATTTTTAAACTTTACGGTTTAATATACGATTATTTCACTAAGGATTAAAATACTTTCATGGACGAAGGAAATGGAAAATTACGATAGCGATATAGCTTTGAAGGACTTTGAACCTGTACAGCAGGCGGGTTCGGCAATTCAAATTACAAAATTTAAAAATCTTGCGCGTTCAAAATTTCAGGATGCGGTTAAATACGAAAGAAGTTTTTCCGATTTTGTGCGCGAAAATTCCAAGTATAATCTTTCAATAATTCCGCTTGAGTATAATGAAATATTCGTTCACTACAAGCAGGCAGAATATTATTGGATAAACGAATCACCTTTACTGCTTCTTGTTGAAACGTTTATTAAAAATAGCGGTAATAAAAATTTTATTTTCGATAATAACTATCGCGAGGTAAAAAACTTTTATACAAAATGGGCTATTCAGAAATCACCAAAGGAAAAACAATATTTTGCCTTATCAGCAATAAATCTTGTTGAAAGAAGTATAAATAATACAAATTTTATAAACTATATTCTTTCAGGAATAATCCGTGCACTCGAACCCTCTATTTTCGATTTGGATAAATCGCAGGCTGATTTTGATAAAAGCAGACAAATATTAGAAGCTACAGCATTTAACGTCCATCAGCGCGGGATGTTTATTTATTTGATAAACCTTTTTCAGGGAATTATTTATTTTAGATTAGAGCAGTACGATCAGGCATTAAGCAAGTTTGGCGAATCGCAAAGCAATAAAACCGGAGGAATAACTGCAGTAATATATGCCGGGTTAATTGCCAATAAGTTAGGCGATTATTCAGGTGCGGTAAGTATTTTAGATGAGGTTGTAGCTTTCGATAAGCAGCGTATTCAATATGCAATAGATAATAAAAGCATTCCATTATTTAATTATTTTTTAAGCTCTGCATTCACTTATAACATACTTGCCGAACTTGAGTTCGCAAATCTTTGCGAAGATATTGATGCTCTTATCGATTCTCACTTTGTTCAGAACGGTTACCCTCTTGGAAGAATAAATTCGATGATTAACAGCATTATAACAGGCAGTTATCAGGAATATATCAATCAAAATATTAAAAAACAGATTGAATTTGTTATAAATATGTCAAACCAATTCAGCAACAACCCTAATGTAATTACAATGGTAATGGGCATATATTTATTAAGCCGTATTCAAGAAATAACAAATAATATAATTGAAAATATAAAAAAGAAACATTACGATAAAATAAATGTGGAATTAAGTCTGTATGAACACGAAATAGCGGAATTAAACAGCAAAATGAACGGTACCGATGGCTCGCTTAATGAAATAAAATCGAGTTACGAAAGAGGAATGAATGATGTAATCAAGGCGATTGAAAGTCAGACAGAATACACAATAACAAATATCGAAAAGCAGATAGAAAATATAGAAAACAACGAAAAATTCAGTCCCGCAACATCATTCAGCAATTCTTTGTTTTATGCAGTTTTAATATCTATTGTAGTGTTTATTGTATTCGGTTTTACGGGCGGTTTTTGGCAGGCAAAGGAAATCGACTCGAACTATATGGGGATGATGACGGATGTTTTTGCAATTGGGATACGCTGGGGCAGCGGCACATTTGTTATAGGTCTTATATTTTCATTTTTTTCTGCAGCAAGCGCCGGCTGGGAAAAAGCTACCGAAAAGCAAAGATTGCTTAAAAGCATATCGCTTTACAACAATTATAAAGAAAAACAGATTGAACAGGTAAGAAAAGATACAAAAGCTAAAATTGAATATTATATGAACAAACAAAAAGAGTCGGTGCGCGATATTAACGAAAGAATAAGCAAGCTGAGAAACGAAAGAGCCACCCAGGAAACAGCAATGAAACAATTAGCTGAAGATGAAATAAAAAAACTATCCTCTGATTTAGTAGGTATGCTTGATAGTATTTAAATTCACTATATAAATATTCGCCCTCCTTTTTTAATATGGCTAATAATAGCCAAGTG
>CAYTFZ010000122.1:0-1742 GCA_964437215.1 uncultured Melioribacteraceae bacterium
TCAAACTGAAGCAGCTTTTAAAAACGGCGCAAACTGGTTTTTCTGGATTGCAGGATTGTCTGTTATCAACTCACTTATTATTACATTCGGCGGGGAAATGAGTTTTGTAATAGGATTAGGAATAACGCAGTTTATTGACGGAATTTCCATTGCGCTTAAAGAAAACGGCAGCAACGCAGCTGCATATTTGCTATTAATACCAAGTTTATTTATTGCAGGCATAGCTGCAATGTTCGGGTATTTTGCTCGCCGCAAACAAGCTTGGAGTTTTATTACAGGGATGGTTCTTTACGGATTGGACGGATTAATTTTTCTTGCATTCGGAGATTTTCTTCCTGTGGCTTTTCACGCGTTTGCTTTATGGGGCATTTTCCGCGGATATAAAGCTATGAAAGAGCTTGATGAAATCGAAAAGAAATTAGCCGAAGTTTCTTCGGAGCCTGAAACAATTTCGGCGTGATTCTGTTATTTTTTTAATGCGTCTTTTATAATTCCGTTTATTTTATTGGAAGTTGCCGGATCGGTACGGAATTTTATAACAATCGAGTTTTCATCATATTCGGTGGAAATAACTTCAGCAAGCGAATGAATACGGGAAACCAGCGCTGATTTTGATAACGGTATTTCGAGCTCGTTAATTCCGAAGTTTTTTTCGTAAAAATTTAAAAGCTCGCTGTTAAGTCCGGATATATTTATGCCGCGTTGGGCAGATACCGGAATGCATCCCGGGTATTTGTTTCTTACATAATCGAGCCGCTGTTTTTCTTTTAATGCATCAATTTTGTTAAACAGCATCAGCTGCGGCTTATTTTCGCATTTAAGTTCCGCTAAAGTTTCGTCAACTACGCGTATATGGTCTTCAAAAAACATATTGGTAATATCAATTACATGAATAATGATATCCGCATCGCGTACTACCTGAAGCGTTGTTTTGAATGATTCAATAAGATTATGCGGAAGCTTGCGGATAAATCCTACTGTATCGCTTATAATAACTTTTTTCCCTTTGTCAAGATCAAGCGCCCGCGAGGTGGAATCGAGGGTGGCAAAAAGTTTGTTTTCGGCAAGTACTTCGGCATTTGTAAGGCAATTAATTAAAGTTGATTTTCCGGCATTTGTATATCCTACAATAGAGGCATTTATAAGATTTTTACGTGCTGAACTTTTTGTTGTCTGCTGCAGTTCAATTTTTCTTAACTTTTCTTTTAAATGTGTAATTCGTTCTCGTATAATCCTGCGGTCAGTTTCAATCTGTGTTTCCCCCGGTCCTTTGGTTCCTATTCCGCCATACTGCTTAGAAAGGTGAGTCCAGGCGCGGGTAAGCCGCGAAAGCATATATTGGTTTTGGGCAAGTTCAACTTGGGTTTTTGCTTGATTAGTTTTTGCGTGCGATGCAAAAATATCCAGTATCAATCCGCTGCGGTCAACAATTTTTTTATTTATAACTTTTTCAAGATTACGAACTTGAGTAGCGCTTAAATCATCATCGAATATTATAAGGTTAATTTCATTCATTTCAGCAAGTTCGGCAATTTCTTCCACTTTGCCTTTCCCGATATAAAATGCCGGATCAAATCTGTCCCTGTCTTGTGTAATCCGCAATACAGTTTCTGCTCCTGCGGTTTCGGCAAGCATCTCAAGTTCGTCGAGGTGCTCACGCACAAGTTCAGCGGATGCATCTTTCATTCTTACAGAAACAAGTATCGCTTTTTCTTTTTTATTTTGAACAATTTCTATCATTT
>CAYTFZ010000122.1:1842-6834 GCA_964437215.1 uncultured Melioribacteraceae bacterium
AATCTTTTTTCATACTTTTTGCAATAAACATTTCGGCAGCGGCAAGCAACATAACAATTATAATCAATAATTTCCACAATTCTGTACCGAAGCGCGTTTCGTTAATTTCCGCTGCGGGATTATCTTTGTTGCGAATGTTCCGTACTTTCCCGTTAAAATTGATTTTACGGCAAAAAGATTCAAATCCGCTTTCTGTTAAAAATGCGCTGCCCGATTCCGATGAATCGGGATTGACAGTAAATGTATAAACCAATTTATCTTTATCGTAAACTTCGTAAAATCCGGGCACAGAAGTTTGCGAAAACGAAACATACTTTCTGCCGTAAACCGAATCTGTGTTGACAATTTCGCTGCCTCTCCCCGGAATTTTAACCTTCAAGACAGTAGATTTCATTCGGGAAATATCTATCGGTACCGGATTACCAGCCGTATTTTCGGATGAGGCAGTGCTGCCCGAAGAAAGATAGAATACTGATCTTGTAATCAGCGGAGCAAAAACGGATTTTAACGGAAGATTATTCCAGCTTAGCGACGGCGCCGAATTAATAACAAGAACTTCAGCATTTCCTTTCTTAATTTCGGAAAGAAAAGGTACTTTTTGCAAAAGCGAAATTATGCTTCGTGCATTGCCCTTAAATTTAATATCGAAATAATAATAAAACTCGGGCGAACCAATTTTATTTGTACCGGAATCGAATATGTCTGCAAAAACCGGATGGCTGTAATCAATTTCATCGAATTCCGAATAATTTTCCTCATAGTTAAAACTTCCAATTGCTTTTACCGATGCATTTATATCCAGACTATTCAGAAAAGCGGCATATTTTTCGGGCGTGCTTATTACGGAAGGCATCAAAATCAATCTGCCTCCGTTATTTATATAATTTTTTACAGATATAGCAGCATTTGCATTTACGGATCCGCATAAAATAATAACATCGTAATTAAAGCTGCTTATTCCGCCGCCGGTAAAAATTTCCAGATCGATTGTGTTTTTTACTATTTCGTTGGATAAAACAGGAATAAGGAATTTTGTATCTTCTTCGCTTTCGCAGATTAATGCAGTTTTTATTTTTTCGGGTATGTAAACCGAAAGATATCTGAAATTATCCTGAGGCAATTCGTCATCTTCCACTCCTGCTGAAATATTTATAAATCCTGCTTTGTTTGAAACCGCTTCCAAAAAAACGGACTTTTCCTCGCCAGGATTAAGATCGATGCTTTTTTGAGAAGTGCGGTTTCCGTTTGCAAAAAGAGATACCACTAAATTTCTCTGGGGATTATCGCCTTCATTTTTAATTGTAGTTTTAAATTTAAGCGGTTTTCCTTTTTCAAAAATTGCAGTTTCGGAAATAAGTTGCGTAACAGCAGCATTGTTTTTTGCTTTGCTTGCTAAGTTTATAGTGTAAAGCAGTTCATTTCCTGTATGTTCCGGAAGCGCCGGATTATTTCCGGTTAATTTGAAATTGTTTTTTTGAAAATCAGTAAATAAAAATATCTCTTTGTTAAAGTCCTGGGATTCCTGTAAAATTTTTATTGCTTGCGAAATTGATTTGAAATAGTTTCCCGTAACACTGGAAAATTCTGTTTCGTTCAATTTGCGGAGCGCATGTTCTTTTGATTTTAGCAGACTTATCTTATCGGAATTATTTTCTGCAGCCGGAATTATTGCAAAATTATCTCCTTCTTCGGCATTTTGAATAATAAATTTAATGGTCTTTTTCGCTTCATTTAAAATTGTTCCGTTTTCCGAAAGTTTCGTCATACTAAAAGAATTATCTAAAATAAAAACAGATGTGGTTTTAGCTGCCGAAGAACCGGGAAGGCTTATGGATTTGATAGTCGGCCGGGCAAAAGCCAATACTAAAAAAATTACAATCAATGTCCGGATTATCAGAAGCAACAGCTGTTTAAGTTTAAGTCTGCGTATTTTAGTCTGCTGAATTTCTTTAAGAAATGCCAGAGAACTGAACTGTATTTTTTTTAATTTTTTTAAATTCAGAAGATGAATAATCAGCGGGACGGCTGCTGCTAAAAGTCCGAAAAGTATAAGAGGATTAAGAAATGTCATTTTTTATCGATAAAAAAAGAAGTATCAATCGTAAATTCTTCTGATAACTGCATCTTTAAAATAATGAGTGAGAATTTCATCAAATTTAAAACCCATTGCACCCATAACTGCAGCACCAATCTGGCAAAGTCCTACGCCATGTCCCCAGCCGGCTCCATTAAAAGTAAATTTTCCCGGAATATTTTCGGAAATATCTTCTTTTATTACAATAAATGCAGAGCTCATCAAGTGCGACTCGGATAAAATACGCCTGATTTCAAGTTCCTTTCCTACAGTCAATGTATATTTTGTTCCGATAATCATCAATTTTACAAGCCGCGAAGAGTGTCCTCGCTCGACAGGTTTTAAATCAACAATGTTTCCAAAATCAATTCCTGTTTTCCGTTTAATCAAATCAGACAACTCCTCTTGGGTATAAGAAACCTGCCAGCGGAAAAAATTATTTGTGCTTTGGTCGTAATCATTTAAAACCTGACTTAAAATAACTTTGTCGTTTGTGTTGCAAAAAGCTGAAGGATTGGAAGATATCCATTGTTCGGCAGTAACTTCGTTGCTGAAATCCGGATTTACATTATCAGCAGGAAATTTGCAGTCTTCCACAGATTGCAGATAAGGAAATTTTGCATTTTCCCAAACGTTTTCATATGATTCAGTAATTCCGCCGCAGCATTTAGAATAGCGTGTATCGCATATTTCTCCGTTATATTCAAGAATAGTTCCGCGGGTATCGCGTATTGCGCGCTTAACTCTTTTTGTGTAAGCCTTGGTAATTCCCTGATAACGCTGGCAATGATCATCTGCGCAAACATCATAGTATTGATGATCACGCTGGTCGTACCACTTTAACAATTCGTTATCAAATATTTTAATGCTTTCTTTTTCTGCTTCAACAAATTTAGGGTTTTCTCTTTTTATTTGCGAAAGCAGCCACGAGCGCGATACAATTGCATGTGCACGCAGAAGTTCTTCGGAGCTTGTAGCGCTCATTTCGGATGAAATAACGCTTAAAAGATAATCTTCCGCAGGAATTATATTAATTGCCTGGATTTTGCCTTGAATCAGTTGTAATTTCAGACTTCCGCGGAATCTTTCGTGTTCTTTTCTTTCCCAATGGAATTTTTTCCCTATTTCCACATTCTTTATTAAAACAGTATCAGTTTCGTAATCGTTGGGCTCAAAAGAGATTTCCTGAGTTTTATAAACCGAACCGGTTTGATCGGTAATCTCAATAACATTATCTTTAATTTTTGCGGTTTGAAACCCGTAAAATACTCTTTCTGCATCAACTGAATAAAACCTGCCGTTCAGGTCGAATGAAACTTCTGTATCTTCAACAATGCATACTTTTATAAGGGGTTCTGTTGTAAAATTTATATTCTCAGTGGTAAAATTCATAAAACGCCAAAAATTATGGACAAAACAAATTGTAAAAATTCAAATGATTAGAAATTCCAAAAAAAATAAAACCGACTTATAAATTATCAAAAATCTTCAATAATTTGCTATATATTTTGGAATATAACTAAGAAAAGAGCAGGAAAAACAAATGTTTGGGTAAAATCACGTTGTGTATCTTTCAACAATTAAATAAACCAGCCAGGGAATAATAACGTAAAGCACAAATTCGGTAAGATCGTAATATTGTATTTCTAATGACTGTATCGGGAAATAGACATCGGCATTTGTGTAAAATTTCAGAAAAAAATTCCTTGCGCCCTGACCAACTTCAAGATTAGCAATTCTTATAAAATATCCTGATAAATAAAGACAGACACCATTTGCCAAAAACCACAAAAAAAACAGCCATTTTAAAGTTTTCATATAAAATTCAAATAATTTTTCTTAAATTTACGTAAAATATCTCTTTCAGCAAAAATAATAGTATTAAATTTTAATAAATAGATATTTTAATAATAATGGTACAAGGGAGGCAGAATGGGCAAAATTCGCTGGATTTCTGTATTTGTTCTATTGTCCTTTACTTTTATTAAAGGGCAGAGTCCTGAAATATTCCTGACAGAAGTAATGTTTTATCCTTCGGTTTCAAATGCAGAATTTATTGAGATATTCAATTCATCAACCGACTCGGTTTACAATTTATCGGGCTCAAAAGTAATTTACGAAACTTCCTCGGCAGATATTGTTATTCCGGCTGCCGAAGATTCATTACTTCTTCCCGGAAAATATGCCGTAATTTTAGAAGGTGATTATGATTTTGAAAACGGACCTTACAAATCATTATTTCCGGAAGATGTTTTGATCCTGAAAATTGATAATAATTCTTTCGGTTCTACAGGCATGGCAAACACTTCGGACCGAAGAATAAAAATGGTAATGCAATCCGGCGATACGCTTTTTTCTTATTTGTATTCGGGAAATAATCAATCGGGGTTTTCCGATGAAAAAATCAATATCAGTAATAATGACGGTTCTGAAAATTGGGCGAATTCGAAAGTATTAAACGGAACTCCCGGATTAAAAAATTCTGTTACTCCGAATAATTATGATCTGCAGTTAAAAAGCGCTTATACAGTACCTTCCGATCTAATCCGGCAGGAAAAGTTTGATCTTTATATTAAAGCCAAAAATGTCGGAATTTTTTCTTTAGCATCATCCAGTTTGAATATCTATTTAGATGAAAATAACGATTCCATTTTTGATGCTTCCGAGATTTTTTTAGAAGATGAAATACAGTCTGTTCTTCCCGCAGATTCTGCTGAATTGGTTTTCAGAGATCTGCAATTCGATGATTCTGGAACCTACAATTTTTGGATTAAATGCCGGAATATTAATGATGAAGATACTTTGAACAACGAATTGTTTTTTTCTTTGATTATCAAAAACAAGCCCGCCAATGAACATGATGTTGTTATTAACGAAATAATGTATCTTCCTTTGAATGACGAGCCGGAATGGATTGA
>CAYTFZ010000123.1:0-2012 GCA_964437215.1 uncultured Melioribacteraceae bacterium
CCGCCATCATTGCTGCCTGACTAACTGAAAGACGCGAAGCATTTTTCCCGAAATAATATTTTGCCGCCGCTTCTGCGCCGTAAACGCACTCGCCGAACTGAGCAATATTAACATATACTTCAAGAATTCTTTTCTTCGACCAAAACATTTCTATCAGAACAGTGATGTAAGCTTCGGCACCTTTTCTTATCCAGCTTCTGCCGCTCCATAAAAACATATTGCGCGCAACCTGTTGCGAAATTGTGCTGGCGCCCCTCAGCTTTTTTCGCCTGCTTAAAATTACCTGCTTTACAGATTCAAAATCGAAACCGTAATGTGTGGCAAACTTTTGATCTTCGGAGGAAATTACCGCCATTGCAAGATTCTTCGATATTTCGTCAATATCTTTCCATTCGTGCAAAACAGAATTACAGCTGTTTTCTTTAAAAAGATTTGAAATCTGATGGCGCAATATATAGGATGAAGTAGGAGGATCAATCCATTTAAATATTATTACAAGCGGAACAGGAATTAAAATTATAATAACTATAAATTTTAAAATAAACTTAAACCATTTTTTAATTGTCTTCATAAAAATTCTGAATCCGGAGAATATTGATATTAATCACTCAATAAAAAAATAATGCTGCCGAAAATATAATATTGGTTTTCAAATAGGCGCAAAACCTTTTTTAAATGAATGAATAAAACTTTAATTGTTAGATATATTTAGTTTAGCGGAAATGTTATGAAATTAAGTGAATTCAGCAGGAAGCTGCCCGATTTTAATTCAATATCGGATATGGATTTAAAGGTAAAAAACCTGAAACTGGTTTTATCGCAGATAAAAAAAATAAATCTTAAATCGAACAGACACGATAAACTAAAACTTGTTATTCAATCGGCTTTGGAAATAAGCGGCTGCACACGGGGTGCAATTATGATTTTGAATAACGGCGAATTGGAGTTTAAAACTGGCTTAAACCTGAATGAAAAAACTATTCTGGAAAGAGAATTCAACATATCTTATTCAATTTGCAGCGAAGTTTTAAAAACAGGTAAATCGGTTTTTCTGGAAAAAGCTCAAGCCGATAATGAATTCAGTCCTACCCAGAGCATTTTATCATTAAATCTTCAAACAATATTCTGTTCGCCCTTAATTGCGGAAAACGAAAAAATAGGCGTTCTTTATACCGATTGCCAAAGTCTTTCCAGTAAAAATATGGACGCCGTGCAGGAATATTTTGAAATGTTTGCCGAACACGCTGCTATTGCTTTGCAGAGTTGAGCAAATTTAACTACTCTTTTTCAAGCCATTTTATTGCAGCAGCTTCATCAATAAATTCCTTGATATCATGACCCTTGGATTGCATAAATGCGGTTACATAGCTGTGGCTTGTATCGTGAGGGTTGATTAGGTTGGCTACTTTCCGGAAAAGGTTTTTTCCGGGCGGCATTAAATAATTGGATGAGTATTCGAATGTCGGTTTAACCGTATCAATATTACGGACATTTCTTACATCGCATAGCAGCAGATCTATATTATATGCTTTTGCAAATAGGTCAACATCTTTTGCAGTCCTTACCGAAAGTTTTGTTGTTACATCAACAAACATTTTAAGAATTATGTACTTCTTGGAATCGGAAACTTTAATGCAATATTCCATCAGCTTTCCTAAATAGGTTAAAGATGTATTATTTATGAAATTAAAGTAAATATTGCTGATGGGATTGTCAAGTTTAAAAATGAGTATTTTAATCTTGGGTTTAAACTATAGCTTTCTTTTGCGCATAGTTTAATAAATTTTGAATTTTGAATGCTTAATTTTGAATGAAAAAAAAACAGAGCGGAAACCGGAGAAGAGAGACCGGAACAGGGTGAATGGTAAAAGGTACAGGGTTTTTAAAATCTTACTCTTCCCGTAAAAAGCACGGGACAGGTAGAACCGTACTCTTACTCTCATCTAAAAATATTCTGTTGATTTTACCGAACTAAATCTATAATTTTTGTCCGTTAATTTTATTGGCGGAAA
>CAYTFZ010000123.1:2112-6737 GCA_964437215.1 uncultured Melioribacteraceae bacterium
TTGATTTTACCGAACTAAATCTATAATTTTTGTCCGTTAATTTTATTGGCGGAAATTTTGGGAAGTTTGAATGTTTGATTTTGATTACAGAACAATAACAAAAAATATATAATTACTAAGTGGAGATTAAATGGTCCATATTTTACCTCTTACTCAAATTCCTGATTCACAATTAACTATTTTAATACTAATTTAAGTGAGGTAAGTATGAAAAAGTCTGCATTAATTCTGGTTGTATTATTTTTATCGATGGCATTTTATCTGCCGACAAAATCTTTTAATAATAAAAACTCAGACCATTCAGAATTGAGTGAACATATTACATCAAAGGTAATATCAATTTTGCAGGGAGAAAAATATTCGGATTTCAAAGAAAATATTTCCCTTGAAAGCTACGTAATTAATCAAAACAGTTACGAAAATCTAAATGATGTATTATCAAATCCTTCTAAAAAAGCTGCGTTTATAGAAGGAGCTGATACAAAGCTTGGGTATATGCATATGATACTTTCGGAAAATGAGAAAGAGGCATACCTGGTATTGGAAACAAAGTCGACTAGCGGTACAAAAATAAATTGGCATTCAATCTTCTTGAAGATTGGAGAAAATCAGAAATGGCAAATTATAAGCTGGCATAAAAGCTAAATCTAAAGCATTCGCCTGTTCCGCAATAAAAATCATTATCGGGACAGGCGCTGTTGATTATTTTGCTTTAATGGTCAGTTTGTGACCGGTTCAGTTAGCTCTGAAATTCAGGTTACTTGTTCAACGTTCTTTAGTTAATTAACAATTTTTATAAAATTAAAATTGGTACTTTTCTGCTGCACTCAAGTCCCGTCATAAAAGATTGACGGTAAAAATGAGTGGCCCATCAAAAGCAGGATTGCAAACAGGTCAGCCGCGAAGTTGTTAAGTTTTTATTCAAAAAGGATGAAATATGAAAAATATTCTCCCTATAATTTTTATATGTTTTGCGATAAGTAGTTGTAATGATAAAATCGTAGACAATTCAATTACATATGATTCTTCAATAACACCCATTATTTTTTATGGTGAAACGAGTCTTAGGTCACTGAGTTCTGATGAAATAAGTATCCAAAAAATTGAAATTATTAATGATGTTTTAGTAATTGATGCAACTTATCCTGGAGGAAGTGAAGTTTCTTCAACGGCTTTATTTTCTGAATCTGGTTTTCTGGAATCTTCCCCTGTACAAGTTCCAATGAGATTAGTCCATCATTCATTTTCAGATACTTACACAAAAATAATTTCCGAGAAATTCTATTTCGATCTTAAGCCTTTAGCAACTTTTTATAAAAGTGGTTACAGAACCGATAAGGGTGTAATATTACTTTCTATTTATGATTCTGATTCAACAAAATATTATTTGCCTCAACCCAAATATATTTTTTAAAAGACCTAACCCTCTGCTTTCCGATACACTTCGTTATCGGGACAGGCGCTGTTTATTGTTTCGCTTTAGCGGCCGGATTTTAATTAACGCCCGCCTGAGGCGGGTTCGGTTGGTTCTAAAATTCAGGTTACTTGTTCAACGTTCTTTAGTTAATTAACAATTTTTGTAATCTTTAAGGTGGTGCTATTCTACGGCACTCAAGTCCCGTCATAAAAGATTGGCGGGGGCGCCTGCCTGCCGGTAGGCAGGGGTTAGCAGCCATGCAGTTATGTAGCTTAACAATGTAAAAGGTAGATAGATGGATTCATTTAAAATAATGATTGTTATGTTTCTTTTTCTATTGTGGGGATGCAAGAATGAACAACCAACCGAAAATAACTCAGATATATTTGGGAAATATGAAAGTTCCAGATTTATTGAATCTGGTTCAAATGATTTAGGTGTTGATATTCAATCGGCAGGCGGCTATTTAACAATAACATTATGCAGTAATCTAGAGTTTACATCCGAATTGTTTGTCCCGGCAAATGTAAATAGTTACTTTCCGGCAGGTTATACTAATTACAAAGGCCAGTTTTCACGTAAAAATAACTTAGTTGAGTTCAACTCAGCGGAATTCATTTTGCAAAAAATATACTGGAATAAAGAGACGGAACAGCTTGAATCATTTGGAATTCAATCAAAAGGACGAGAAGTTAAAATTCTCTTAAATAAAAAATCGAGTATGAAGCTGTTAGCATTGAAGACCGATTTAGAAAACATACCCAGTTGTCAGGGTCGCATCCAGCCACCAAAAAACAGGAATAAATTTTTACTCAACTTATATTTAAACCCAGTATTTTTGAAATTGTGATTATGATAAACTGCTTTCGGTTCAAGGTAAATACTTGAATTACCTGGGAATTTATCAGATAACATAGATACTATTCAGTTACCGGACTTAGAAATGCAACAGCTAAATAATGGAGAAATAATGTTTTTAATCAACAACAGATTCCAATTCTCAAAAATGAATTTCTTACTTTCGGCATTGCTTCTTTTATTAAGTTGCAGTGTTATTTCAAATGCCCAGCAGACTGAAAGGAATTTTATAGGCGGAAGCTTTGGAATTAGCGGCTTTAACATTAAGGATGAACATTCTTCCCCATTAATTTTCGGCAGTATTGGAATTGCACCGGCTTTGCAATACTATTACAAAGGAGAAACATCCCTTCATCAGTTTGAAGCTGCTTATTTTGAAGATTATTTAACTTCGCAGGCGGATAATTTTAACGCTAATAACAAAAGAGGAAAAGTAAAATACAGCTATTTTTATCAAGTTACGGATTTCAGTATATTTGAAAAGGAGATAAGGTTTTTTCTGGGGGGATCTTTGGTAACTTTTCTTTCGCATACAGAATATTATTTTTATTACGCACCAAAAAATTCAAACGGCAAGGGAAGCGAATCCTGGTATTGGAGTAATTCTGCCGATATTTCAATGCAGCTTGAATATAATCCAACAGAAAGACAGTTTCTTTCATTTCAGATAAATATACCTGTTTTAAGCAATGTTTCGAGACCCAAATATTCTCCCAGCGGGGATTATAATTATACAGAAAATGACTGGAAATTTAGAATGTTCGGAAAAACAGAATTTTTCCCGGAGAATTTTTCTGTCAACTCCCAAATTGTATATCAGGCTCCTTTGGCAGGGGACTTCAATTATCAACTAAATTACGAATTCTACTATTCTTTTTACAACCGTCCGCAGGATGTTAAAATGTATATGAACAATCTTCGCGCAGGCGTATTTTATTGTTTTTAGGAATCTGAAATATGAAAAAAATAATTATAATAATAGCAGCCGCGTTTATTTTAACAAGCTGTACGGAAGTGCTTCTTGGACCCGAACCCGAAAACACACCACAATCCAATTTCGAAATTCTCTGGAAAACCTTTGACGAAAATTATCCGCTGTTCGGCGTAAAAAATATAAACTGGGATTCACTGCATACGGTTTATGCATCAAAAATTTCTTCATCTACAAGTGAAAATGAATTATGGAATATTACAGCAGATTTGCTGCTTAATCTTAATGACGGACATGTAAAGCTGTACAATAAAGGATATACCGATGGAATTTCCGGCAGCAGGATGATTAATAGAAAGCTGGATGATTTCAGTATTGAACTGGTGAAAAGCAAATTTTTAACGGAAATTAAAACTGCCGGGGACGGTTACTTTATTTACGGTAAAGTAAAACAATCTTTAAGCGCTATAAACCTCGGGTACATTTACATTTCCACTTTTATGGCTTCAAACAGCGGTAACGGTTATGAATGGGCAAATGATATAAATAATATATTGAATGAATTTTCAGGTTGCAACGGAATTATTATAGATGTCCGCAACAATGGCGGCGGAATGAAAATAACGGGACAAATAATAGCTTCGGCGTTTGTGGATAGGGAAATTACTTACTTGTACCAGCAGGAAAAAAACGGTCCGGGGCATAATGATTTTGGCAGCCCGATTGCACTTACTGTATCGCCGGGTACTGTAACTTTTAACAAAAATATTGCACTCCTTACAAACAGGTTTTCGGCAAGCGGATCGGAACATTTTGCACAGGTTCTTAAAAATCTGCCTTATGCTAAACAGATAGGCGATACTACATTCGGAGCTTTCGGGGATATAATAAACAATGGCCAATTGCCGAACGGATGGGGATTTGCTTATCCCTGCCGATTAACAACTACACCTGATGGCAAATGTCCCGAAGGAATTGGAATAATCCCTGATTTTCTTGTAGAAAACACAAAAAATGATATTACCGCCGGAAAGGATAAAGTAATGGATTATGCAATCAATTTTCTGAATAAATAGATTAGCGGTATTGCAAGTTATCAAGTGCCACCCTAACAACAAAAAGCAGGAATAAATTTTTAATAAGTTATATTTAATCCTTGTATTTTTGGAATAATGAAAACAATAAAATGGTTTCGCTTCAGAGTGCGAGCCTGAGCGATAGGGAAAAATAATGAATAGTAAATAAATATCGCCACGGAATGATCCGTGGCGAGCAAATAATAAGAAAATGAAAACTAAAATAATTTTATCATTTTCTATAATGATTTGTAATTTTCTGCCAGCCACGGATCGTTCCGTGGCGTTGTGAAATAAGGAGATTGCAATGCCATTGAGAGGAAGAGAAAACTTAAGCGGATGT
>CAYTFZ010000124.1:0-6566 GCA_964437215.1 uncultured Melioribacteraceae bacterium
AAAAGTGTACGGTCAAACCGGTATTAAAATAAATGTAATTTCCGGTGAAGAAGAAGCTCGTCTTTCATTTTTAGGCGCAATTTCTGCAGGACAGCCAAATCTTCCAAAAATGGTTATTGATGTTGGCGGCGGGAGCACAGAAATTATTTACGGAGATAATGATGAAGTTTTCTTTTCGAAAAGTTACAGAATAGGCACTGTAAGTCTTACGGAAAAATTTCTTAAATCCAACCCTCCGCTTACGGAAGAACTTGAGGAAATGAACAATTATATATCCTTAACATTTGATGAGCTTGCAAATATTATCAAACAGCCTGCCGAGGTTATTGCTGTTGCCGGAACACCTACTAGCATAAGCTGCATAAATCAGAATCTTAAAGAATACAACGAAGAAAAAGTTGAAAACAGCATCGTAACTTCCGAAGAAATAGGAAAGCTTATAAAAGTAATGGAAGGAATAACTTCCGAGGAAATCCTTAACCGTTTCGGCAATGTTGTAAAAGGCAGAAATGATGTAATTTTATCGGGCGCTTGCATTCTTCAAAATTTGCTTAGAACTTGTTCCTTTTCCGAAATGACTGTTAGCGGCAAAGGAATAAGATATGGCGCTGTTGCAGATTATATCAGAACAATAAATAAATAAGAATCCGCGGCAATAATAAAACTATTGTTGAATAAACTGCTGAAAATATAATTTTTCCTGTCTGGATTTTCAAAGACAAGAATATCAAAAACGCATTCCAAAATAAAACTATAGCTTCCAGAAGAATAATAAAATAAGCCTGAAAAGGCTTTACTTCATAAAAATAAGGATTTGTATCTGTTAAATAATTTCCGAATATAGCATAAGCTGAAGGAACAATAATTATAACCGAAACAACCTGCGGTAAGTAAGAAAATATTAACAGAGAAAAATTATCTTTCCATCTGGTGTTTTTGCCAAAACCGGATTTTTTTAATAAAAAAGAAAGGATAAATATCGTAGTCGGAAAAATAAGTAAAGAATAAAACGCTTTGTCAAAAGAAAATGAGATTTTCTCATTAAAAACAACATTTCCTATTATCACATATTCAATATAAATTTTTACAGATACAAGAAACAGAATCGGTATAATATAATTTTTCTGTTCCGACCAGATTATTTGTTTTATTGCATTTGAAGGATTATAAACAAGCTTTAAGAATATTTCCCAAAGATTCAGATTTGCAACTTTATCTCTCAGTGAGAACCCGCAACTTCGGCATATTGCTCTGTAAATTTCGTTCTCTGTTTTGCACTTGGGACAAATCATTTTGTCTCCTGTTAAAATTTAATTGAAATTTGTAATTGCGGACTGAATGTTACGGGATCGGGTAAAACATTAAAATCAAAAAGCTGCGCATCTACATAAGCATCTACAAGCGTAAGAATGTAAGTCAAGCCTATGTAAACAGCAAACTGGTCTCTTTGATCCCTGTAAAACTCCCGCACTCTTTTATAGTCTCCAATTTGATTTTTACTGTATAGTCTTGCATATTTCCAATAAAGATTATTATTATCAACCCATACACTTACAAAATAGTAACCGAGCCCGAGTATAACGGGTACTTTCCAATAGGATTCATTATAAATCTGTCCCAGACCTGGAACAACAGCGCTTAACAAAACAGCTTTCAATGGAGATTTTTGCATTACAAACACCGAATCGTCGGAAGAATATCCGGTTTGAAGGGAATCCTGAATTATATTTTCCTGCGAAAATGCGCTGCAGGAAAATAAAAAAAATATAAACGCTATTTTAATAATTATTTTTCGCAACGATATCAAAGAGATCAAAAAGTCTGTCTAATTCATCATTAGAATAAAATTCAAAAACAACCTGTCCCGTTCCGTCTTTCTTTTGCCGGCAAATTACTTTTGTTCCGAAAATACCGCGCAGTTTTGCCTCAATATCTTTTTGCGTGATAGTTTCAAGAGAATCGGACTGATTAGTGCTGGAATGTTTATTATTTTCGGGAGCAGAAAGAAAGTTCTTAACTAATGCTTCAACCTGGCGGACGCTTAATTCTTCTTTTATTATTTTTTTCAGGATTTCAAATTGTACACTTTCGTCGTTCAACGGTATAAGCGCTCTTGCGTGTCCTGCGCTTATTTCCTCTTTTGCAAGGCTTTCCTGAACAGTTGCAGGAAGTTTAAGCAGACGCATTGAGTTTGTTATTGTAGTTCTGTTTTTCCCTACTCTTTCAGCTATTTCTTCCTGCGACAGGCTGCATTCTTCCATCAGTCTTTTGTAAGCCATCGCTTCTTCAATTGCATTGAGCTGTTCGCGCTGTATATTTTCTATAAGCGAAAGCGCAAGCATTGCTTCAGTGCTTTCAACTTTAATTACGTAAGCAGGAATTTCTCTGAAACCGATATCGCGGCAGGCGCGGAGTCTTCTTTCGCCAGAAATCAATTCAAATTTGCCAAGTTCTTCTTTGCGTCTTACTGTTATTGGTTGGATAAGTCCGTTTGCAAGAATCGATTTTTTTAATTCTTCAAGAGCTTCTTCGTTAAATTCAGTTCGTGGCTGATATGGATTAGGGGTTATTGAAAGGATTGGTATTTTTATTAAAATATCGTAAGATCTTCCGTCATCCTTTCGGATTTCACCGGCTGTAATAGCAAGCGGATTTTCGATGCTGTTATTTAACCGGGGATTAATTAATGCATCCAGTCCCCTTCCTAATCCAATTTTATTCTTATTCATTATCTGGTCGTATAATTTGGTTTTTTGTTCTGTTGATTACTTCCGATGCCAATGAAATATAATTCCGCGAACCGGTTGAAATGGCATCATATAAAATTACCGGCTTTTGGTGGCTAGGAGATTCGGATATTCTTACATTTCTGTGGATTATAGTATCAAAAACCTTATCGCCGAAATACTTGCGTACTTCTTCCACTACCTGAACAGAAAGCCTTAAACGGGAATCAAACATTGTAAGAAGCACTCCTTTTATTTCCAAATCCGGATTAAAATGTTTTTTCACGATATTAATTGTGTTGAGCAGCTGCCCCAATCCTTCAAGTGCGAAATACTCGCATTGAACAGGAATAAGAACCGAATTTGCTGCTGTAAGTGAATTCAGAGTGAGAATTCCAAGCGATGGCGGGCAATCGATAAAAACATAATCATATTTATCGTCTATTTCCGCAACAGCATTTTTAAGCAGTCTTTCTCTGTTATTCACATCAACAAGTTCAACCTCGGCACCAACAAGATTTATATTTGAAGGAACTATATCCAGATAAGGCATATACGTTTGCTGAACTGACTGCATTAACGTATTCTTTCCTACTAAAACTTCGTAAACGGAGTTTTCGTAGTCTTCAACGCCTAAACCCGAAGAAGAATTCGCCTGCGGATCTATATCAATTATAAGCGTTTTCTTTTCGGCAGCCGCAACCGAAGCCGATAGATTTATGGATGTAGTGGTTTTTCCTACGCCGCCTTTCTGGTTTGCTATTGCAATAATTTCAGCCATACTGGAATCACATCAAGTTTTTTTTAATAGAGTTAGAATATAAACAAATTATCAAAAATTAAAGATAGAAATATAAAATTCTTCCCGCTAATTTAAATATCTATTTCCTCGCCATATTCCAAAACCCTGCAATTAACATTCATTTTTTCAACATCTTCTTTAAATTTTAAAGGATTGTTTTCTATCACTTCAAATGTGTTGTAATGTGTTGGAATAACCATTTTGGGGTTAATAAATTCAACAGCTTTTACAGCATCTTCTATTCCCATTGTAAAATTATCGCCTATAGGACAAAGCATAACATCAATTTTATTCATTTCCCCTATAAGTTTCATATCATAAAAAAGTCCTGTGTCGCCTGTGTGATAAATTATTTTATTTTCAATAAATAAAAGTATTCCAGCCGCCGGACCTGCAAAATGATTATCGGGTGTAAGCGAACCGTGATGAGCAATAGTGAATTTTACCTTTCCGAAATTAAATTTGTAACTTCCACCGATATGCATATTATGCGCGCGTAAACCTCGTGAAGCACAATAATCTGCAAGTTCGTTAACACAAATAACAAGTGAATTTTGTTTTTTTGCAATTTTTAATGTATCACCGAAATGATCTCCGTGAGCATGAGAAAGTAAAATATAATCAGCTTTTACCTGGTCCGATTTAACCGGAGAATTCGGATTGCCATCCAAAAAAGGATCAATAAGCAGATGTTCGCCCTTGTTTGTAGTAATTCCGAATGCACTGTGAGCAAAGTATCTTAGTTTCATCTTAACCTCACTTTTATTTTGTTAAAACTACCTTTAAGAATCCCTTAATTGCTTCAATATTTTTCATTTTGCTCTCTTCTTCACCGTAAATTACAGGAATATTTACCGAACCGATAGTAAGATTATTCCGGGCCGCATTTACAAGTATTTCGCTTTCTGCTTCAAATCCATTTAAAGAGGGCAAAATATCTTTTAATATAGAAGTTTTATAAATACGGAACCCGCATTGGCTGTCGTTTATCTTTACACCTGTTTTAATTGTGAGAATATGAGAAGTAAGAAAGTTGCTTAATCTTCTCGCAAGCGGCATATTTTCGAGTGAATGCATTCTGTTGCCGATAACTATATCGTAAGCGCCGCATTTTTCAAGCATTTGCGGAATAGACGATACCGGATGTTGCAAGTCGGCATCAATTGTAATTGTATACCGGGTATCAAGCTCGATACTTTTCAGGAAGCCTGTATTTAAGGCAGCTCCTTTGCCATTATTTTTTGAATGATTTAAAAGAACTATTTTATCATTTTGCGAAATTTCTCCGAGGCTTCCGTCATCCGACCCATCATTTACTGCAATTAAAATATCCACCAACGGAATCAGTTCCGAAACAATTTGTGCAAGAAATCTTTTTTCGTTATAAAAAGGAAGTATTGCGCAAATTTTATTTGCTGAAATTTTCAAAAATTGATTTCCATCCTTTATCTTTTGATATATTAAGCACATCCGACAGCCGGTTGTATAAAAATTCTTTTGATACGCCCCTTGAAATATTTCCATCCTGCGCAATTGATATGCTGCCTGTTTCTTCGGAAACAACTATGCAAATAACATCAGCTTGCTCTGTAATACCTACTGCTGCCCTGTGCCGCATTCCCAAATCAATTCCGCCAATATTTGTTTTTTGAGTAAGAGGAAGTGTACAGCGCGCAGCCTCAATAATTCCGTTGGAAATAATAACTGCCCCGTCGTGCAGCGGAGAGCGGGGGAAAAATATTGAACGAAGCAGGTTTTTACTTATTTTTGATTGAATCATTTCACCGCTTTCAATAACTGCTTTAAGCCCTGTTGAAAGAGTAATAACCATTAATGCACCGTGCTGAACCTGGGCAAGATCGAAAGCGGCTTCTGTTATTATTTCGGGAACATTTTTTTCTTCTTTCTTAAATACAAGATTTATTATTCTGTTTCTTCCCACAAGAACTAACAACCTGCGTATTTCGGGCTGGAAAAGAATTATAAACGCAATTACCCAAATATCTGTTATTAATTTAAGTATCCAGCTAAGAGCTTTTAAATTTAAACCTTGAGCTACAAAAGAAAGAATTAAAACTATTATTAATCCATAAAATATTTGGGCAGCAATTGTCCCTTTTATAACTGAATATAATTTGTAGAAAATAAAACTTACAAGGAATATATCAAGTATATCCAAAAGAGTAACGGGCAAAAAACCTATTTTAAAAAGTTCTACCATTTATATTTTATCCGGATTGCTAACTGCATTAAATATTTTTTTCATTTGAAATGCATTAGAAACATTGTGTGTTCTTACTATATCTGCTCCTGAATAAACAGCAAATGTTTCAGCAATTATTGTTGCGTTTTCCCGTTCATAAACACTTATATTCAACATATTTCCTAAAAATGATTTCTTTGAAAGTCCGACCAATAAAGGATAACCGGACAAAGCAAATTTATTAAGATTTTTTAACAATTCGTAATTATGTTGAATTTTTTTTCCAAAACCAATCCCTGGGTCGATAATTATTTTTTTTACGCCGGCTTTTTGAGCCGCTTCTGCCTGTTTGATAAGGAATTGATATACTTCTTCGGTTACATTTTCGTACTCCGGATTTTGCTGCATATTTTTCGGGTTGCCTTTAATATGCATAATTACAGCGGCGGCATTATAATTTGCAATCACGTTTTTCATTTCTTCATCAAAAGTCAGCCCGCTTATATCATTTATTATTGCCGCTCCCCTTTTAAGCGCTTCTTCGGCAATCTTAGATTTTGTTGTATCAACAGAAATTATTGTTGCGGGTTTTATCTCAAGAATTTTTTCAATTACCGGAATAATCCTTTCGTATTCGTCCTCAATACTTACGGTTTCCGCGCCGGGACGAGTTGATTCGCCGCCGATATCCAGAATATCTGCGCCCTGCTCAAGCAGTTCAAAAGCTTTTTTAACTGCAGCTTCCCTGTTAAAATAATTCCCGCCATCCGAAAACGAATCCGGTGTAACATTTAAAATGCCCATAATCAGCGGGCGGTTTTCTTTAATTGATGAT
>CAYTFZ010000125.1:0-6521 GCA_964437215.1 uncultured Melioribacteraceae bacterium
AATATTATTTGTTTGCTGTGCAAAATAATCAATAATGAATTCAAAAAAAATATTATATTCGATTGCTTTAATTGTGACTGAAAAATAATTATAAAACTTTAATGGGGAATTAATGAAAACGGGTAAAATTGTTCAGTTTATAATTGTGTTATTCATTTCTGCAAATCTGCAATTTGCGCAAACCGGAACAACTGAGTATTACAAAGATAAGTGGGCAAAACTTTCTTATTTGTATGATTTATCTGACCATAACGCCGCGCGGAAAATCCTTTCTGAAATAAAAAGCGTGGCATCTAAAAACAAAGATTATCAGCAATTGCTTAAGGCATTTCAATACGAAATTGCAACTTCGAATAAAAAAGGAAGTTTTTTAGATCAATATTCACTTATCAATCAAATTGAAAATGAAATTAAAAAAACTTCTTTCCCGGTAAATGCAGTTCTGCAAAACTATCTTGCCGAAATTTATATTAAAGTTTATCAGAATGAGAATTTTATAAATCCAAAGGAAGAAAAATTTAAACATTTCAATTCATTATCGAAAACGGAATATTTGAAGTTTATAGATTCTCTGTTTCAAGTTTCCTTAAAAGAGGAAGATAAACTTAAAAACATTCCATCTTCCGAATACACTGAAATCCTTTTTGATAAAGAGAATATTAGCTATTACCCTTCCCTTTTTGATATTCTTTCACATTGCCTGCTAAAATTTTACTTAAATAACGAAAACGAAGTAAACAACGAGGATTTGTTTTTATTTGCCGATTCAACTTACTTAATGCCGCACCAGCAATTTTTAAAACTAAAGATAAATGATACACCGCATTTTTCTATCAGGAATAAAGCTGCAAAGCTGCTGCAAAGATTAACATCTGCACATAACGAAACAAGAAATTACACTGCCTTATTAAATCTTGAACTAACAAGAATAAATGCTTTGTATAAGTGGAGTGTTTTCATAAATAAAAAAGTTTTCCTTGAAAAATCATATAAAGAACTTGAAGAGTATTTTAGCAGAAGAACTAACTCAAAATTTCTTTTGCTTGATATTTCAAGATATTACAGTTCAAGAAATATTGATAATAAATATGATTTGCCAAATTCTCTAAAATATGCTATTGAAGCAGAAAAGTGTGACTCTACAAAGATTTTACAGGGTGAACTTAAAAGAATAAGAAACTTTATTTTTTCCACAAGTTTTTCAGTTGAAACTGAAAAATATAATTTGCCTGATAAACCTTTCAGACTGCTGGTTAAATATAAAAATGTTAAAAACTTATACCTAAGAATCATAAAAAATGATGACATGATGAAATCTTTTTTTGCAGAAAAAGTTGGTTCAAGCGAGAATGGCATCTATAGATTTTTGCGATTTTTTAAATCAGAGAATTACCATTTACCAATATTTAACGACTATCAATCCCACTCAACAGAGATAATGATTCAACCTCTACCTTTAGGCGATTATATTTTATTGTTTTCTGAAACAGATGATTTTTCTGGAGCTACTAATAATATTTTAAATGTATCTATTACAAATATTGATTTTGTAAAAATTGATGAAGATGAAACAAATTTATATTTGTTTACTGATAGAGAAACTGGCGCACCTCTTAATAAAGTGCTCATCAAAAGTGATAATTATTTAAATTTGACAAACAATGATGGGATAATAGAAATTACCAGAGATGAAATATTAGGCGATAAAAAATATACTGCCTACTATAAAGATGATAAGATTGTTTTTGATATTAAAACGCCATATTATAACCACAAAGAGAAAATTGACACAAACATTCGAACTACTTTTTATACTGATAGAGCAATTTATAGACCAGGACAAACCGTTAAATTTAAAGGAATTCAAAGTATTGAGATAAGAAATGGCGAAAAAACAATAACAAAAAACAAAGAAACAAAAATAACCTTATTTAATACCAAAAGTGAAGGGATTGCTGATATTACTTTAACAATTAATGAATACGGTTCATTTAGCGGTGAATTTATTTTACCGTTGAACGGATTAACTGGTAGATATGAAATAGGAGACATGTACGGTGCAAAAGACTTTAAAGTTGAAGAATACAAGAAACCAACATTTCAAGTTACAATTAATAGAATAGAAGAGCATTATGCATTAGGAGATAGTATTAGAATAGTTGGAACTGTTGAATCTTTTTCTGGTGAAAGCGTACAAAACTTTAAACTTGTTTATAATATTTCAGAAAATACAAGATATAAAGAAGAAATAGCAGATGTTTTGAAAAAATTCAAAGATGATAAAATTACTGATACAACAATTATTAAGAATGATGGGACATTTTGTTTTTCTTTCTCTTCAAATAAAATGTACAAGGATTTAATGGATGAAATTTTTTACAACATTAGTGTAGATGTTACAAACTTAACTGGAGAAACGATATCAGGAACTATTAATTTAAGAGTACCAAAAGAAATGAAAAACGAAATACATTTTCAAATTCCTAATTATGTTTTTAACGATACAACCAAATTTATGTTGAATTTAAATCAATTTACAAAAATTGAAAATAAGGTAAAAATCATAATCCATCAATATGAAGATTTTAAAAGACCTTTCAGAGATAGGCTTTGGTCAAAACCAGATACAACCTATTATGGAGAAGATTTTTACCTTAAATATTTTCCATACGATGTGTATTGGGATGAAAATGAAGATAATAATCTTAAAATTATAAAAACAGTTTTAGATACCAATATTACATACATTGATTATACTGAGTTGGGTTTACTAAAGAATAAAAAACTAAAAAACGGAATATATTCTGTTACATTCATTGATAGCTATCATAATTCAACAATTAAAAAATACTTCAGGTATTTTAATCTTGAAGAGAATAAACTAGCCGAGAATATTTTTATTTGGATAAATGAGAATATTCCCAAAGTTATTCCAGGCAAATCTGCTAAAATATTTGTTGGGAGTTCGTTAAAAAACATTAATATGTTTTATACAATAAGCAACAAAGACAGTATTATTCAAATGAAGTGGGTAAATCTTAAAGATAGCATAAGTACTATAGAAATTCCTTTCCCTGCTAATGAAAAATCACCGCTTATTGTTAATTTCTTCTCAAATAATTTTAACCAGAATTATAGAAATGTAATTTCATTAATTCCAGACCTGGAAACCAAAAAGAATGAAATAAAAATAAAATATGAATCTTTTAGAAATTTACTTAATCCGGGAAGTACAGAAATTTGGAAACTAAAAGTTTTTAATAAAGATGATGACAAACCCGTTTCCGCAGAAGTACTTGCGGGATTATATGACGCATCCTTGGATGATTTTATTCCGAATATATGGTATAAACCATGGTTTGGTTATTTTAATAATAATTATTATCCAAGATTAAGTTCATTTACATATAAGACAATAAAAAGTTACAATAGATATGATTATTATCAAACCGATAGATGGCATTCATATATCAATAGACAGAAAATTTTGAATATACCATATTTTAAATTTCTTGATGATATAAATACATTTTATAATTTATATAAAGAAGATTGCAATGTTGTATTAATTGACGTAGAAAGTGGTAAAGGATTTTGCGGAATAAAAGGAAGAATTATTAATTATAAAACAAAAAGAGGGATTAGTAATGTCAAAATATCTATTGAAGATGGGACATTACAAACTTTTTCAAACAATTTTGGATATTTTACTTTATTTAATATAAAAGAAGGCAATAATAATATATATTTTGAAAAAGATGGATTCTATACTGTTAAGTTAAGTAATATTATTTTTACCAATGACAAAGTTACTAATTATTATATCCCTTTAACAATAAAGGAAAAGAATGAAAAACCAATTATAACAGGTCAGGCGCTTGGGCAAAAGCAAGCAATAAACCAGCAATTAGTATCAAATACAATTAAAAATATTGTATCTTCAGAAAGAGAAGAAGATTCTGATTATTCAGCCGCTGATGCCCTTTCACGATTACCCGGTGTTTCTTTAATGAATGGGGATCAGACTGTAATTAGAGGTGTTGACGCAAAATTAAATCAAGTTTTAATTAATGGTGTTGCAATGCCAAACACCGAAATAAGCGAACAGGAACTTGATAACTTAAGTGCGATTCAATCCCGCCAAAACCTGCAGGAAACCGCGTTTTTCTATCCTCATATTGAAACGGATGAAAACGGCGAGGCAACAATAACTTTCACAGTTCCCGAAGCTCTTACGAAATGGAAATTCCAGAGTATCGCCCACACAAAAGATTTGAAGTTTGCATATAAAATGGCGTACGCTATTACTCAAAAAACATTGATGATAAAACCAAATCCGCCAAGGTTTTTACGTGCCGGAGATACAGTAATTTTCTCTGCAAATTTAAGCAATATCTCTAAAGAAAATCTTACCGGCGTTGCTTCATTAAACTTAATTGACGCCTCAAACGATAAACCTATTGATGCACTTTTCGGTAACGCAAATCCTGCAATAAGATTTTCAGCCGATTCAGGTCAGACAATCCTTGTTGATTGGGTTCTTAAAGTTCCAGAAGATTTTGACGGTGAATTAATTTATGAAGTGAAAGCCGCCGCTGGAAATTATACCGACGGCGAAAGAAACTCTTTACCGGTTTTACCGAATAAATTTTATGTAATTGAAACTAAACCGTTTGTTGTAAACGGCAACGAGACAAAAAGCATAACTTTCGATTCGTTCAAAGAAAATAATTCTCCAACGCGGCAGAATATAAATTATTCGTTCGATTACACCACGAATTCTTTCTGGTATGTGATTAAATCACTGCCCTATTTAATGGAATTTCCGCACGAATGTGCCGAGCAAATGTTTGCAAGATATTATTCCAACGCTGTAGCTTCGCAGGTATTAAAGAAAATACCAAATATTAAAAACATAATTGCAGATAAAAATTCGGAGATTGTAAAATATCAATTAGCAAACAATCCGAAACTGAAATCAACTTTGCTTGAAGAAACCCCATGGAAAGTTGAAAATTCCAAAAATAATTTTTCGGTTTTATTAGATTCGGTTAAAATCAATTCCGAGCTTGCAAGAGTTGAAAAAAGACTAATTGATATGTGTGAAAACGACGGCGGATTTCCCTGGTTTAAAGGAATGCAAACCAGTTATTATGTTTCGCAGCATATTCTTACAGGGTTCGGCAAACTCAGGAAATCCGGTTTCATTGATATTGAAAAGAAAGGTTTAAAAAGCATAATAACAAACGGGTTGAATTATCTCGATAAAAATAAAAACCAGCGTTACTGGGAGCAGAAAAACAACGAAAAAGACAAATATTTCTATGCCGATGAATTTATTAGTTATCTCTATTGCCGCAGTTATTTTAAGGATATTAAAATCAATGAACAATATGATTTCAAAATAGAAGAGATTCTCGATTCGTTAAAATTTAATAAATGGAATTCGTTAATGTGCAACGGAATGAAAGCAATAGTTCTTTCGCGATACGATAAAAAAGATAAAGCGCTCGCTATTCTCGATTCAATAAAAATCAGAGCAGAGTACGATTACGACAGTTCGATGTATTTCAGCAATTATAATGAATATTATTGGTATTCAGCCCCGATTGAAACACAGGCTTTGATTTTGAGCGCATTTAAAGAAATAACTAACGATGTAAAAACTGTCTCACGGATGCAGACCTGGCTAATCAAACAGCATAAAAACAGTTCGTGGCAAACTACAAAAGCTACAACCGAAGCAATTTCCGCTTTGTTAATGAATAATGAAAACTGGCTGATTGAATCAACTCCACCGGAAATTAAAATAGGCAATGACACTTACACTTCTGAAAATGTTAAAAATCTTTATTCCGATGAAGCAATGGGTAAACTTACTCTTACTTGGGAAAATAAAGAAATAAACAAATCTTTAGCTGATGTTACCGTAACAAATAAGAATGATTACCCCGGTTTTGGCGGATTATTTTGGCAGTACTATGATAATTACGAAAACATAGACACCTCCAAATCGAATACATTTAAAATTAAAAAGCAGATATTCCGAAAGAGTTTTAACTCGACAGAATTTACTCCGTTGACTGCAAAAGATACGCTCAATCAA
Source organism: uncultured Melioribacteraceae bacterium (assembly GCA_964437215.1). Taxonomy (GTDB): domain Bacteria; phylum Bacteroidota; class Ignavibacteria; order Ignavibacteriales; family Melioribacteraceae; genus JAAYAN01. The sequence continues at coordinate 6,107 of CAYTFZ010000125.1, forward strand.
GGAGAAAAAGTGTTAGTACGCTTGACCATAAAAAGCGAAATCCCTGTAGATTTTATTCACATTAAAGATAACCGCGCCCCGGGTTTCGAACCGATTGATGTAATTTCCGGAATGAATTACGGAGGCGGACTAAGATATTATAAAAGCACTCGTGATGCTTCAACTAATTTTTATATTGATTATCTGCCTTCGGGGCAATACGCAATTGAATTTGAATTACGCGCTACCCACAGAGGAGTTTTCTCAGGAGGAATTACTACAATCCAGTCAATGTACGCACCCGAAAACAGCGCTCATGCAAATTCGCCGAAAGTGAATATAAAATAGAGAAAAAAACCTTTAAAAAAACTTGTTTCTTTCTTAAAGGTTTGGGTTTGAATATTTTGAGTTTCTATCTTATTTTCTAACCTTAAAG
>CAYTFZ010000126.1:0-2948 GCA_964437215.1 uncultured Melioribacteraceae bacterium
CTTGCCCGCTGTGCTGGGATAGATGTACAGCTTTTAAGAGATATGAATCCTTCTCTGGTTCAGCATTGTACTCCTCCCGATAACACAAGGGCTTTTGCTCTTAAGGTACCTGCTGCCAGTTTCGATGCTTTTGAACAAAATTTAAACAGCATTCCAAAAGAAGCAAAAATGCAGTTTGTAATGCATACAGTTAAGCGCGGTGAAACTGTTTCGAGAATTGCTTCAAATTACGGGATATCTGCTCAAAGTCTTGCAGATTTTAATAATATTTCTACAAGAGCAAAACTTTATCCAAAAGTAGAATTAAAAATTCCGTTAACAAAGGTATCTGAAGAAGATTTCTCGATTAATACAGATATTCTTCCTGCTTATGAAGATATGGTTGCCGAAGCTGACGAAAATGCACCCTATAAAATGATAATTAATAAATCTGATAATGAAGATAAGTATATGAAAATTTATGAAACTTCATTTTCGGATACATCTTTTGTTGTTCCAGACAGTCTTGATGCTCTTCTTTATACAGTTAAAAAATCTGATAAGCTTTTAGACATTGCTAAATTATTCGATTGCAGAGTATCGGATATTAGAAACTGGAATAATCTGCCATACACAAGATCTGTTAGGGTAGGGCAGGAATTAAAAATATATGTACCAAAAGAAAAAAGCGATTATTTCAGCTCTGTTGAATCGATGAGCTATTCAGATAAACAGAAAATAATCAATGAAGGGTCTGGAGAAAGCGGATGGGTGGAACATAGAATTCGTAATGGAGAATCTCTATCATCTATTGCTACAAAATACGGAGTAAGGATTAATCAGATAAAAGAATGGAATGATTTACGTTCAAACCGGATTATGAAAGGAAGAATTCTTAAAATCTATTCCGGTGAAGGATCTCCGGATATGATCTCTGATTCTGAAGAAACCCCGAATGTTGAACCTGTATTTCATAAAATAAATCCAGGCGAAAGTATTGGAGCAATTGCAGAAAAGTATGGCGTTAGTTCATATGAAATCAAAAACTGGAATAATCTTTCGTCGAATAAAATTATTGCCGGAAAAACATTAAAAATATATGCCGACAGCAAAAAAGTTGCTTCAAACAACCGTATAATTGTTGATGAATTTTCATCACGAAATTCTACATATCTGGTAAAAAAAGGCGATACTATCGGTAAGATTGCTCTTCAATATGGAGTTACAGCAAGAGATATCAGAAGATGGAACAATCTTTCAAATAATAAAATTAAAGTTGGCGAGGAACTTAAGATATTTGCAAGAAGCCAGTCAACCGGTGCTCAAAGTAATGCTTCTATTAATAATTTGTATAATACAAAAAATGAAGCACAGAAAGAAACTTTTGTTCATGTTGTAAAAAATGGAGAATCGTTAAGCTCTTTATCTGCAAAATATAAAATTCGTGTTGATGAACTAATGAGTATAAATAACTTAAAAGACAATAAATTATTTATAGGACAAAAAATTAAAATCATTTCAGATAAGAATAGAAGAGATGACAGCTCAAGTTCTGAAAAAGAATCTAAAATAGCTAAATCGCATATAAATGAAGTTATCCATGTGGTTTTAAGCGGTGAATCGCTTTATACAATAGCTATGGATTACAGAGTTAAATTATCAGATATCAAGAGCTGGAATAATCTTTCTTCGAATAAAATTAAGGTTGGACAAAAATTAAAGATTTTGAAAAACTAAAATAAGTTTTTAAGTTTGAACATAAAATAAAAAGTCGTTAGGGGTGCTTCTGCCGAGGCTGAGATAATACCCTTGAACCTGATCCGGATAATGCCGGCGTAGGAAAATGAGCCAAGAAGAATTAAGTGACGAGCCGTTTTCCAGCGGCTTTTTTAATTTCTTAACAAATTATCAAAGGAGTTAAAATGAAACACTTAGTTATTCTTTTTTTACTTTTAAACATTTGTTCCGCGCAAAATAGAAACATCAACGGAATTGTTTTTAATTCAGAAGATAATTCGCCTCTTGAATTTGTAAATATCAGTATCGAAGGAAAAAGTATCGGGACAATTTCCGATAAAAACGGGGAATTTAAATTAAACGGAAATATTAGTCAGGAAGATATAATTAAATTCAGTTTTATAGGATTTGAAACAATTCTACTTTCAGTAAGCCAAATTCCCATTCCGCAAAATGTAATAGTCAATTTGACAAAAAAAGTTTTATCCAGCCAATCAGTTTTAGTTACCGGAAGCATTGGAAAGCAAGGGGAAACCCCGATTACGTTTTCGAAAATTGACAGGAAAGAAATTGAGCAAAATTACAGTATCCAGGATATTCCAGAATATTTGAGTTATCTGCCGTCAACAACATTTTATTCCGAAGGCGGTTCGGGATTGGGTTATAATTATTTAAGTATCCGCGGGTTCGACCAGCGAAGAATTTCAATATCGATTAACGGAATACCGCAAAATGAACCGGAAGATCATAATATGTACTGGCTCGATTTACCGGATTTATTGGCAAGTTCCGAATACATTCAAGTTCAGCGCGGTTCAGGTTCGGGCGTAATCGGATATCCGGCTGTAGGAGGTTCAATTAACATTATTACTTCGCCTTTTTCAAACAAACAAATTGTTGAAGTGGGAATTTCCGCCGGTAGTTATAATACACGTAAGTATAACATAACAGCTTCAAGCGGACTTATTGACAATAAATATTCAGTTTATGCAAATTTAAGTCATACTTTAGGCACCGGTTACAGAAAGTTAAACTGGATTGATTTTAAATCCTATCATTTATCTGCTGTAAGATACGACGACAATTTTACAACTCAGATTAACATTTACGGGGGTCCTGTTGCAGACGGATTAGTTTATAACGGACTACCGAAATTTGCTATTAAGAATAAGAAATTACGTAAGGATAATTACAGCTACTGGGAAGCTGATGAAAAGGAATACACATACAAA
>CAYTFZ010000126.1:3048-6415 GCA_964437215.1 uncultured Melioribacteraceae bacterium
GTTGAAAATAACCAATGGGGATGGATTCCGCGAGTAAGCATTAAACATAACGGCGGAACACTTATTTTGGGCGGTGAAATGAGATTCCATAAATCGCTGCATTGGGGAGAAATAAACTACGCCGAAAATATTCCTGCCGGAATTACGAAAAATTACAAATATTACCAGTACAACGGGAAGAAAGACATTCTTTCGTTTTTTGCAAATGAAAGTTATTCTGTAAACGATAAACTAAGTTTTCTCGGGGAATTTCAGGTATCGTATCATAAATACAGACTTTACAACGAAAAATATGTGAATACGGATTTTTCCGTGAGTAATTTATTTTTTAATCCGAGGATAGGAGTTAATTATAAATTTAATAATGAATCGAGCATATATTTTTCTGCTGCAAGGGTTTCACGCGAACCGCGGTTAAAAAATTATTACGATGCAGCTGAATCAAGTTACGGCCAAGTCCCTGAGTTTGAAATAAATCCGGACAGTTCATACAACTTTAATAAACCTTTGGTCAAACCCGAAACAATGAATAATGCTGAACTTGGTTTCAATTTTAATAATGAATTATTTAATATAACTGCAAACCTGTATTTTTCGTTATTCAGCGATGAAATTGTAAAAAACGGGCAGCTCGATAGATTCGGTCAGCCGAAAACGGGAAATATGAAACGCACGATTCACGAAGGAATTGAGATTTCTGCAGTTTATAAACTGAATGAAAATCTTGAAATTATGGCAAACGGTACATACAGTAAGAATTTTATCAGCAAAGGTGTTGCTTTTATTGAAGACACTATTTCGATAAAGGAACTTGACCTTTCGGGAAACAGAATAAGCGGATTTCCTGATTTAATGGCTAATCTGGTTATAAAATTAAATTACAAAGGATTTAACATGCAGATCGCGAATAAATTTGTCGGGGATTTCTATTCCGATAATTACGATAAATATTTGAAAGAATATCTTGTGAAATATCCCGGATTTAATGATTATTCCGATAACAAAGTTGATTCGTATTTTACAACAAATATTTTTGCAGGATATGAATTCAGGTTGAATCCGGTATTTAAAAAAGTAAAAATATTTGCGCAGGTTAATAATTTATTCGATAACTTGTATGCTGCCTATGCGGTCGGAAAAGAATTTTATCCGGCAGCAGAGCGGAATTACTTAATGGGAATTAACGTAGGTTTATAATGAAAAATTGTGTTATACTCGCAAACGGTGAAGCTCCGCTGAAATCTGAAATTGAGTTTATCTTAAATTCAGGATACAATACTTTAATCTGCGCTGACGGCGGGGCTAACACAGCATTTGAATTCGGACTTGTCCCTGATTTTATAATCGGGGATTTTGATTCCATAAAAAGGGAAGTACTGGACTTTTTTAACGGGAAATCCAAAATAATAAAAGTGGAAACTCAAGATGATACAGATGTAGAAAAGTGTTTGAAATTTGCGATTAACAATGGATTTGAGAAAGTAATAATTATCGGGGCGACAGGCGACAGGCTCGATCATTCCTTTTCAAATCTTGCAGTTTGTTTGAGGTTCAGCGATAAAATTCAAATAAATCTCATTTATAAAAAATCAATACTTTTCGTTTGCCGCAATCAGTATTCTTTCAAATCAACTCCGGGCGAACCTGTTTCTATTTACGGTTTTGATAATGAAACAAAAATTAAATCTTCGGGACTTAAATACGAACTTCTTGATGAAACTTTCCCGTTCGGAATACGCGAAAGTTCAAGCAACGAGGCCGCAGGAAGTGAAGTTAATTTAAATATTTCAGGGGAAAAAATAATCCTTATCCGCAATTACAAAGAGGCAGTGGAAAATGGTTTCTTTCAGTCCGCTTGATATAGTTATTATTGTTGCTTTTTTTATCCTCATAATTTTCATCGGGTTTTTATCAGGAAAAAAATCTGACGATGCAGCAGGTTATCTGCTTTCCGGAAGAAATGTGGGTCTGTGGGTTTTTATCTTCACAAACGTGGCAACCTGGTACGGCGGGATTCTTGGTGTTGGTGAATTTACTTACAATTATGGCATTGTAAGCTGGTTTACCCAAGGATTCCCATATTACGTTTTTGCAATTATTTTCGGACTTTTCTTCGCCGATAAAGTGCGGAATTCGTCTTTGTTTACCGTTCCGGATAAGATTGAAGAACAGTACGGAAAAACTGCCGGAAGATTATCTTCAATTTTGATTTTCATTCTCGTTTCTCCCGCTCCGTATCTTTTAATGACTGCCAATCTGCTTTCTCTCATTTTTGAAATACCTCTTTCAGTTTCGCTGTTAATTTCAATAATTCTTTCAAGCGTTTATCTTTTTCGGGGAGGATATAAATCATATCTGTTTACCGATGTTTTTCAATTTTTTGTAATGTTTGCAGGATTTATAATTATTGTTGCAGCATCATTTATAAAGTTCGGCGGATTCAATTATCTTTCCGGAAATCTGCCTGAACAGCATTTAGAACTATCCGGAGGGAATTCGCCGGCATTTATAATTGTATGGTTTTTAATTGCTTTGTGGACTTTCACTGATCCCGGATTTCACCAACGCTGTTATGCTGCAAAAGATGGGTCGGTTGCTAAAAAGGGTATTATCATTTCAGTGTTTTTCTGGATGTTATTTGATTTCCTTACAACAACCACCGGTTTGTTTTCGCGAGCAGTTTTGCCCGGATTAAAAAATCCGGTTTTATCTTTTCCGCTTTATGCCGAAAACGTTTTGGGAAGCGGACTTAAAGGTTTGTTTTATGCCGCAATGTTTGCCACAATTTTATCAACTCTTAACAGCTTTTTCTTCCTTAGCGCAACAACCCTTGGTAAAGATTTTATTGAAAAGAATGTTAAAAATAAAGCAAGCGTAAATGTAACACTTTACACCCGCATCGGCTTGGTGATTTCTGCTGTTATTTCTTATATACTTTGTTTGTTTTTCAATTCGGTGGTTGAATTATGGTACACAATCGGCAGTATTTGTATTCCGGGAATAATATTTCTTGTGGCGGGCGCTTATTACAAAAAATTAAAAGTATCAGGGAAAACCGCGGTTGCTGAAATAATTATCGGAGCAGGATTTAGTGTAATTTGGTTTTTTGTAAGGGATGAAATAAATAACGAATCATTGTTTTACCAGATTGAGCCTATGGTTGCAGGATTATTAGGCGCGCTGGCTGTGCATTTGATCGGGGTTAAAATAGCACACAGATGACGCGGATAAAACTGAATTGCACTGATGGAAGATGAAAGTTTTCGCGAAATAAAACCAATGGTTTCCGACAAAGCCGGACAGGAAAACCATTGGTTATCAGGATAGTTTTCGTTAACCAATGACTTCAGTCATTGGCGACAGAGAG
>CAYTFZ010000127.1:0-6408 GCA_964437215.1 uncultured Melioribacteraceae bacterium
ATAATTAAATACAAGAAAAAAGGGAACGAATTTATTTACGCTTCAAGAATTTTGGTAAATCAAGAATTGATACAAAATTAAATCGCGGCTAATAATATCTATCAAATCTTGTATTTAATAAAACATAAAATTTACTAAACCGCGGATTGCTCCGTGGCGAAAGTTATTTTATATTGCCAAAAGGTCAGTAAAAATATATGCGAATATAAAGAAAATCATCACAGCTGCTAATGATATCGCCGCCCCAGTTACCACATATTTAAGAATATTGTCCATTTCGGAACGAAACATTTTGACATTTACCGCAATAAGCTTAATATCTATTCTTTCAGCAGTTTTGCTTTCAATCCGGTTTCTTTTTCAAGCGATGCTTCAACTTTTTCCCGGTCGCCAACAATAACAATTGCAGTCTCGTTTTCGTGTATATTTTCCTGAGCTGCAGCTAAAACTTCGGGAAGATTGATCTTTGATATGTTCGAAATGTAGGTATCAAAATAATTATCTTCGAGACCAAAAATATGTAAAGCGGCAAGATTTCCGGTAATTTGGGAATAGGTCTCGAATTTAGAAGGATAAGTTTTAACTAAATTGGATTTCGCAAAATCAAGCTCTTTTTGTGTTATTTCTATTTTAATGTTTTTTAATTCCTTAAAAATTTCAGAAACGGCTGCAGCAGTGTTTTCCGTCTGCACTGCAGTTGAAACACTAAAATAAGAAACATCCTGTTTGTAATAGAAAGCAGAATGCGCTCCGTAAGTAAATCCTTTGTTTTCACGGAGATTAAGATTTATCCTGCTTGTAAACTGTCCACCTAAAATAGAGTTCATTACAGTTTTAGCAAAATAATCTTTTGTTTTTCTTCCTGAAGCCCGATGACCGATTCGTATTTCGGATTGAGGCGCGTTTTCTTTGTGAAGAATATACAGCCCTGCGGAAGAAGACATTTCGGGCAGGCTGCTTTCGGGTGAAAGTTTTCCGGTTTTCCAGTTTCCAAGGTATTTATTAAGCAGGGAAGTAATTTCATTTTGCGGAATTGAACTTGCCACCATAATTGCAGCATTTACGGGTGAAAAATATTTTGTATAATAATCGATAAGATCGTTTCTTACGAAATTTTTAATATTATTATCAATACCGTAAATAGGATTTCCGTAAGCGGAATTTCCGAAAAGAACTTTATCGAAATTTACCGAGGCAAGATACGAAGGCTCGCTTTTTAACTGGACAAGCTTGGTGAGTATTTTGTTTTTTTCTCTTTGGAAATCGGGTTCCGAAAATGAAGGTTCCTGAACAATCATCGATAAAAGCTCAAGCGATTTTTCGGCAGTATTTTCCAAACTGAGAAGCGAAATAAAAACATTGTCGTGATTTACCGAAATTGAAAGATCAGTCCCGAGGAATTCGAGTTCTTCATCAAGTTCTAATGCCGTGAATTTCCCAGCGCCTTCATCAAGCATATGCGCTGTAAGATTAGCCAGTCCCGCATTGTTGCGCGGCTCGTATTTGCTGCCGGAATCAAGTATTAAATACATTTGCAAAAGGGGAAGATTATCCTTATGCACATATAATATTTTTAATCCGTTATTTAACTGAAGATGTTCAATCCGGGGTAAAGCAAATTGAACCGTCCCTTTTTCAGAAGGTTTTACAGAGCGGTTAACAGGCATTATTTTTTCCTTTTTGGTAAAACAGAAAGTTGAACATAAGGTTTGCTTAAATATTTCAGCGCTGCTTCTTTAATATTTTCAGGCGAAAGCTGGCTGTATCTTTCGAGATCGTAATTGAACATATTCGGTTTGCCAAGATTACAATTGTAGTTGTTCAATTGGTCGGAAATCATATCAATATTTTGCAATGAATAAATAAAGGACGATTCAAAATTATTACGGGCTCTTTGAAGTTCGCGTTCTGTAACTCCGTTTTTAATTACATTTTCAATTTCCAAAAAAATCAGTTTTTGCAATTCCGAAAGAGCAACCCCGGGTTTGGCTGTAGCGGCAATAATAAAACTTCCGCTTAAAACGGATGAATACTGATAGCATGAAACATCCTGGGCAATCTGCTTATCGTGAACCAGAAGTTTGTGCAGACGGCTTCCTTTAGATCCGCTTAAAACATCCGATAAAATATCCAAAGCTGCATCATCCGGTCCGTAAAGTTTTTCGGAAACCCAGGTAAGATAAATTCTCGGAAGCTGAACGTTATCTTCGAGAACAGTTTCAATATTTTCTTCGAGCACCGGCTTGAAATAAATTTCAGAGGAAATTTCGGGACCCGCGGGAATTTCCGAAAAATAATTTTCGATAAGTTTTTCGGCTTCATTATATTCGAAATTTCCGGCAACAACCAGACTTGCATTATTGGGTGTGTAAAATTTACCAAAAAATTCTTTCACATCATCAAGCTTGAATTTCTCGATATCTTCCATCCATCCTATAGTAGGCCAGTGATAAGGAAAATTATTCGGATAAAGATTAGAAAAAATTGTTTCCCACGCGCGGCCGTAAGGCTGGTTATCGTAGCGCTGCCGCCTTTCATTCATTACAACATCTTTCTGGTTCTGAAGTTTTTCCTCGGTAAGTGCCGGAAGCAAAAATCCCATACGGTCCGATTCAAGCCACAGAGCCAGCTCCAGACTGTTCGACGGAACAGTTTCGTAATAATTCGTGCGGTCGAGACTTGTTGAGCCGTTAAGTGTTCCGCCGGCTTCCTGTATATATCGGAAGTGCATTTCTTTAGGTACGTTTTTGCTTCCCTGAAACATCATATGCTCAAAGAGATGCGCAAATCCGGTTTTGCCTTTTGTTTCGTTTGCAGAACCGACTTTATACCAAAGATTTACTGCAACAAGAGGCAGAGTATCGTTTTTATGGAGAATTACTTCAAGTCCGTTTTTAAGTGTGTATTTTTCGTATTTTAAATCTAAAATTTCTGGCATAAAATCCTTTCAGGTTAAAATGTCATTTAAGGATAAATTCAATATTTTCAATATTTCCGTCGATATTTTCAGCCGGATTTACTCCGAATATTTTACATAAAAGCGGATAAATGTCAATATTCCGCAGCGTTCCGGTTTTGTAGTTTGATTTAAATAACGGTCCGGCAGCGTAAAAAATTCCGTGCATATCAATAAAATTATTATCAAAACCATGGTTCCCTTTAATCCGGAGTCCTTCGTAATTTTTAATATTATTGTTTATCAAGCTCCAGCCAGGTTCGGCAATAACAATAATTCCTGGTATCATAATGCTTTTATTGTAGTGATAAAAGTCGGGCATATCTTCTTTTTTGTAAACGCGGAAATTTGATTCGTTTTGTTTCAGCGCGCGGAAGACAAGCTCTTTTTTTTCTTCCGGTACATCAATTAACATTACGGGTCCATCTCCGGTAATTCCGGCATTAAATCCTTGGATATATTCCTCGATATTTATCGATTTTTCAATTGAAACTCCGGTCATTCCGTGATCGGATAGAACAATAAGATTAATACTGTCGGCTAAATTGCTGTTTCTAATTTTTTGCTGGATGTAACCTAAAATGCTGTCCATTTTATTAATACTTTTAAAAATCTCATACGAATCCGGTCCGCGCCAATGCCCGGTGTCGTCGGTTTCTTCAAAATACAAAGTGCAAAAGCGCGGGCGTCTTTCAATTGTGTAATTTAACCATTTAAAAACTGTATCAATTCTGTTTTGAAATGGTATAGTTTTATCGTAATACTTAAAATAATCGGGACGGCGTTCGGGATTATCAACTTCGGAACCTGGCCAAAAGAAACTTGCAGATTTAATTCCGTTTTTCTTTAAGGTTTCCCAAAAAGCTTCGCCGCGATACCATTTGTCGTTGCGTACTGCTTCGCGTTTCCCCAGACTGTAATATTCACCGGTTTGAGGATTCTTAAATTCGTTTGAAATAATTCCGTGATTTTCGGGATACATTCCTGTAATAATTGAATAATGATTAGGAAATGTTTTTGATGGGAAACTTGGACGAAGTGAAAGAGAATGAACTCCGGCAGAATCGAGTTTGTCGAAATTAGGGGTAACCCCCCGGTTCGGGTAATCCCATCTAAAGCCGTCGAATGAAGCCATAATCACATAAGGTTTCTGCGGAAAAATACAAACGGCGAATAGTATTATCAGAAGAATTTTTTTCATCTCTCTTAATCCGAAAAATAAAATGGTAATGCAAATATAAAAAAACCCCTCGGTAAAGAGGGGCTTTTTTTATGAAGAAAATTAAATTAATATGTAAGCGAAATGCCCAGATTAAACGAGCGGGGCAGACCTAAATAAACTTCTGCATCATCGGCAGAGTGATTAAAGCCGTTTGCTGTGTAAGCATTATATTGGCTGTTATCTGTAGCATCCTGTACATAAATTGCATCGAAAAGATTGAAAATGTGAGCAAATACTTGGAAATTTACGCCTTCGAAACTGACAGGCAGGTCATATTTCAAGTGCAGATCGAAAATTGTAGATGCAGGCATTTTCCAGCTTTGTTCTCTGTCGTTTTTATTTGTTCTAGTAAGAGGATCAAATTCCGCATAATGATCTCTGTATGATTTCATCACTAACTGAGCTGCCAATCCTTCCACCGGAAATAATGAAAGTGCAAGCGAAGCTTGTGTCTGGGGAGAATCGCCTACTTTTAAACCTTTAATATAAAGATTTGCTTCAAGAGGTACTTCGTTGCCCGAGGAAGTATAAGATTTATATTGGGAGGAAACGTCTCTTAAATATTTCCAAATTCCGAAAGAAATTGAACCGTCGAGACGAACCATTGAAACCGGCTGGAAAGCAGCTTCAAATTCGATACCCGAATGACGCTGTTTAACGCCTCTTAAGAAAACTATTCCTTCATCTCCCGAAGGTGATTGAACATATTTTGTAAAAGATCTGTCCTTCCAGAGAGTATTGTAATAGTTAACTTTTAAAGCAAACTTCTGATCTTTGCTGTGGAAATTCAAACCGCCTTCAAAAGATGTGAATTTTTCATTTTCAGGATCTTTTGCTTTAGAACCATCGGTATCGTCAATAACGTTATCAAAAATAGGTGCTTTTTCAACATAACCGGCATTTCCGTAGATATCAATCATATCTGTAAATCTGTAGCTTACACCGCCTTTTACTTGATATCCGTTAATCCAGTCAGCAAAAACTCTGAATTCTTTTCCTTCTTCTGTTTTTGTAAAATGGTCAGTAAAAGAATATCTGATTGTTGACCAGCCGTACATTCCATAAGCTGTTATTTTATCTTCGTTGTACTCAGCTTGTCCATAAAAACCAAACCAGCTTACTTTATTTGTGTTGAAGTAATTTACTTTATCACCAAGTTTTTTCTGCTGCATTTCCGGGGTAGTATCAAATTCATTATTTTTATCAACAAAATACTCTCCGCCAAGAAGATCTCTTACTTCATAATAATGTTCAATTTCAGCAGTTCTCCAGTCGATACCTACAGATGTTGAGATGTTTTCGTTTACTTTATAGTAAGCTTTTGAAATAGCTCCTATTGTCCATTGGCTGTTAACGCTGTTTCTTAAAATACCGCGGGAAACAGATATATCATTAACTTTGTTCGCTATGTTGCGGGCAATAGTTCCATTCCAATCCGCAACTCTTTGAACATTCTGGGTATTCCAAACCATAGAACCGTAAGTTCCTGTACCGCCTCCTGTACCGCCTGAGTAGTAAGCTGTTGAATATAAACTTAAATCTTTTGTAAGCTGCGAATACCAGTTAAGGTTAATAATCGGCTTATGGTAGTAGTTTTCTCTTTCGTTAATAAAATCGGAAGCATATCTTTCGCTGGTTCCTCCGTTCCAGTACTGTTTGCCGTTGTAAGAAGGATCAACAACATTCCAGTTAGGATTATATTTTCTTCCCAATTCTTTAAACTTTGTTAAAGCTGCAGGGTCATAGTCCAACTGATTTTTTGAAAGATCGTTTGCAAGTTTGTAGCTGTAATTTCCGATATTCAATTTGTAAGAGTTCTGTCCGTGACGCTGCGGAGCGCCTATTGCATAAAGTTCAAGACGGTTGCTTTCGTCAACATTATATGCTGCACCAAAATAATAAGCCCAGGCGTCTGTCCAGGTTTTATCAACAAGACCATCACCGACTTTTCTAACACCGGCAGCGCTGAAAGCCCATTTGCCATCAATTAAACCTGAATTGGCAGAAATAGTAGATTTAAAAAACTGATCGTTTCCGAATTCCTGTTTGTATTTGATCCCGAATTTTTGTGATGTAGGATCCGTAATTACGTTCATAGTACCGCCGATTGAAGGCGTAGCAAGATTTACAGCGCTTAATCCTCTCTGAACCTGAATAGAAGAAGTAGCATCGCCTACTCCATCCCAGTTAGACCAGTAAACCCAGCCGTTTTCCATATCATTAATCGGCA
>CAYTFZ010000128.1:0-6395 GCA_964437215.1 uncultured Melioribacteraceae bacterium
CAAAGTTATCGCTTTTTACAACAGAAGGTATAAGGGTTGCATCGTGATGTACGGTGAACATTTTGAATACATAATATGTTGGAGTTAATACTAATTTTTCTTTTTTTGTAAGAATAACTGACTGCAAAACATTTATCATCTGCGCAATATTTGCCATTTTAACACGGGTGCAATTATTGTTAAAAATATCAAGATTTATAGATGCAACAAGCGCATCGCGTAAGGTGTTCTGCTGATATAAAAATCCGGGATTTGTTCCAGGTTCAACTTCAAACCAGTTACCCCATTCATCAATTATAAGTCCTATTTTGTTTTCGGGATCATATTTATCCAAAACATCTGAATGTCCTTTTACAAATTCATCCATCATTTTTGTCTTAAAAAAAGTATTTCCCCATTCTTCTTTTGAAAAATCGGTAGCTGAACCTTTTATATCCCAATTATTACAGATTGTATAATAATGAAGCGAAATACCGCTCATATAGCCCTTCAAATAGCCTTGAGTTTTATTAGCCCATTGATCAACCAAATGTTCTGTCCAAGGGTAATCTTTATCGTTTGAACCGGATGCAATTTTGTATAAAACATTATCGCCGTAATTTTTTACGAAATTCGAATACTTGCGTAATTCATTTGAATAGAATTCAACTGTCATATTTCCGCCGCAACCCCAGGTTTCGTTGCCAATACCGAAATATTTCACTTTCCATGGTTTTTCGCGTCCGTTTTTCTTACGCAATTCAGTCATTGGGCTTTCGGCATCGGAAGTAAGATATTCAACCCAGTCTGCCATTTCCTGAACAGTGCCGCTGCCAATGTTTCCGCAGATTACAGGTTCGCATTCGAGCTGTTCGCATAGATCCATAAACTCGTGGGTTCCAAAACTGTTATCTTCGGTAACACCGCCCCAGTTTGTGTTTACTATTTTTTTGCGCTGGCTTGGATCGCCTACTCCGTCCATCCAATGATATGTATCTGCAAAGCAGCCGCCGGGCCATCTTACATTAGGGACTTTAATATCGCGGAGAGCTTTAACAACATCGTTCCGGATTCCGCGTGTGTTTGGAATAGGACTATCGGGTCCGACCCAGATACCTTCGTAAATGCATCTGCCGAGATGTTCGGCAAAATGACCGTAAATGTGCCTGCTGATTTGTTCTTTTGCAGAATCAGGATAAAGAGTAATAATGTTCTGCCCTTTAACAGGGGTCAAAAAACAAAATAACGCAGCAGCTAATAAAAATTTTTTCATTAAACATCTCCTATATTATTTTTATCCGATATCGGTATTAAGTTGAAGTATATTTTTGTTATCTCCAATAATATATAAAATATCACTGTCTTTCAACATATAATCACCATCGGGAATAGTTGTTTTTTCGGTAATAATGTCGCGTACCATAACAATTTGTACTTTATATTGCTTCCTGAGATCAAGCTCTTTAAGCTTTTGTCCCTGCCATTCTGTTGCCGGACTTATTTCAATCAATCCGAAACCTTCGGTAAGCGGAATATATTCCAGAAAATTTGGTGATGCAATTACATTTGCCATCCTTTTAGCAATATCTCTTTCAGGAAATATAATACGGGTTGCCCCGATTTTTTCCAGAATTCTTGCATGATCTTCATTAACAGCTTTGGCAATTATTTCTTTTAACCCCAGCTCTTTCATATAAAGAGTAATTAAAATACTTACGTCAATTTTACTGCCAACCGATATAACTACAATATCAAAATCAGTTATCCCGAGTTTCAGCAAATATTCTTTATCCTTAGCGTCTCCTATTACTGCTTTGCGTACATATGGTTTAACTTGGTTAACCAATTCGGGTTTTGTATCAATTGCCATAAGGTCAAAACCAAGTTCGCTTAAAGATTTGCAAAGAAAAAAACCAAAACTGCTTAAGCCGATTACAGCTATACTTTTCATTTTATTATCCTACCAATATATTGTCTTCTGAATATTTAACATCAGCTATTTCTTTTGCACCGGCAGCTAATACAAGAGTAAGCGGACCTATTCTGCCGATTAACATAAGAAAAGATAGCAAAATTTTACTTATTTCGGAAAGGGAAGAAGTAATTCCGGTTGAAAGTCCTGTTGTTCCAAAAGCAGAAACAACCTCAAAAAAAATTCTTATAAACTTTGAGCTGTTTAAATAAAACGGAGAACCCGAAAGTTCAATAATTGAAATAAGCAAAGAAAAAATCAGAACAGTCAATATTCCAAATACTAATACCAATATTGCTCTTGAAATAATGTGAAATGGAATAGTACTGTAAAAGAGATTAACATTTTTAACATCATTTATTCGTGAACGGATAAAAGCAATTATTACCGCAATTGTAGAAACTTTTATTCCGCCTCCGCAAGAAGCAGGAGACGCACCAATAAACATTAATGTAATTATAACAAGCAAAGAAATTACGGAAAACGAATTTACATTCAGTGTGCTATAACCGGCTGAACGGCTGGTAACCGATTGAAATAACGATGACAAAATTCTGGTCTTAAAATCGAACCCCTGCATAGATACATTATATTCTGTAATAAATAACAGAAGAGCTCCCAGTAATATTAATCCCCCGCTGAAAAGTAATGCAGTTTTAGTATGCAATGATAATTTAAAGAAAGTAAACTTTTTTTTGTGAAATTTTGAAAGTTCGTACATAACAACAAAACCAATGCCGCCGGCTGCTATAAGAATCATTATTGTTATATTTACAACAATATCGGAGCGGAACGGCATCAAACCATCCGGAAAAATGCTAATACCGGCATTGCAAAAAGCGGCTATTGAATGAAAAACTCCCGACAAAAGCGCTTCCTGAAAGGGCATTTCATTTAGAAAATGAATTGTTAAAATTATTGCCCCTGCTGCTTCGAATGAAAAAGTAAAAATAAAAACTGATTTGAATAACTTGCTTACATCTGTTGTTTCGAAAAGAGACAAAGATTCAAGCACAATTTCTCTTTCGTTCATTGCAAATTTTCCGCGTAAAAAAAGCAGAAATAATGTAGAAAAGGACATTATGCCAAGTCCTCCAATCTGAATCAGAGCCATGATAATAATCTGTCCAGTAAAAGTAAAATGTCTGCTAATATCAACAGTCATAAGCCCATTAATACAGGTAGCTGAAGCTGCAGTAAAAAAAATATCGATAAAACTGACAGCTTCTCCGGTTAAAGAAAAAGGCATACTAAGCAAAATTGTTCCGGTAATTGCCACAGAAATAAATCCTAAAATAAGTATAACTTTAGGATCGAATTTAGAAATAACAAGCTTTTCGGCTACTTTAAAAATATTCATAAAGCAAACATAACAAACAGGCGGAATAAATGGTAAAAGTATTTTGAAATGCAGCTATCGGTTAACCGACCAGAATATTATCTTCGGCAAAACGAATGTCTGTTTCTTCTTTAGTTCCCGCGGCTAATACAATGGTAAGGGGTCCTATTCTTCCTATAAGCATAAGAAAGGATAATGCAATTTTACTGAAGTCAGTAAGTGCGGCGGTTATTCCAGTTGATAACCCAACTGTACCGAAAGCAGAAACTACTTCGAAAAAAACGCGGATAAAATCGGAACTGTTATTATAATAAGCTGTATTTCCCAATTCGAAGATGGAAATTATAAAAGAAAATAAAACTACGGTTATAATTCCAAAAACTAAAACCATTGTCGCCTTGGAAACTATATGCATAGGAAGCGTACTGTAAAAAAGATTCACATTCCGCATTTCTTTTATCCTCGAGCGGATAAAAGCAAACAGAACAGCTATTGTAGAAACTTTCATACCTCCACCGCAAGAGGCAGGAGACGCGCCTATAAACATAAGCGAAATTATTATAAATAAAGAAATTATTGAAAACGAGCCGATATCGAGCGTATTGAAACCTGCCGTCCGGGGAGATATCGATTGAAAAAGGGAAGAAAGTACTCTGCTTTTAAAATCGAATCCCTGCATCGAAACATTATATTCCGAAATGAAAAGAAATACAGCGCCTGCAAGTATTAATACAGCACTGTAAAGCAACGTAACTTTAGTATGAAGCGAAAATCTGTGGAATAAAAACCTTTTTTTATGAATTCCGGCAAACTCATACATAACAATAAATCCGATTCCCCCTGTAATAATAAGTATCATAATTACAACATTTACAAAAATATCCGACCGGTAACTCATCAAACTCTCTGGAAATATACTGAAGCCGGCATTGCAAAAAGCAGAAATGGAATGAAAAATTCCCGCAAACAAAGCTTTTTCGAACGGCATATCGAACATAAAACGTGAGGTAAGTAAAATTGAGCCTGCTGCTTCAAACGAAAATGTAAATACAAAAACCGACTTTAAAAGTGCGGCAATATCTGTTGTATCGAAAAATGAGAGGGTTTCCTGAATTATTTCGCGACTGCCCATCCCGAATTTGCCACGTAAATAGAATAAGAAAAGTGTTGAAAAGGACATTACGCCAAGACCGCCTATCTGAATCAGAAAAAGAATTATAATTTGTCCGTACAGCGAAAAATGTGAGCCTGTATCAACAACCGCAAGTCCGGTTACGCAGGTTGCCGAAGCCGAAGTAAAAAGTGCATCGATAAATGTAATCGATTTACCGGTATTTAATGCAAAAGGTGCAGTTAAAAGCAAAGAGCCGGAAAAAATAGTTAACACAAAACCCCAGATGAGTAAAGATTTTGGTTCGAACCACGATAAAATAAACCGCTCGGTTAATTTAAAAATATTCATAAGCTAAACATAATAAACCGCGCTAAAATAAGGTAAAAGTATTTTAAATTGTTTTAATCAAAATTGATGAAGTGAATTTTACTTAACGGTTGCTTTACGAAAAGTTGCACTTTCCTGTCCACCGACACGAAAGTTTGAGCGGGCTAAAACGTTTGAATAACCTAATCTTGCGGCAATTTTTTATACCGTGTATTTTACGCAGTGTTTTATCATTCCATTTATTATCAAATTAATCCAAAGCAAATAGCAATAAAACTCGGTCCGTTTAATCCACCATGCATTATCACCCCAACCCACGAGTTTTTTGTTCTTTGAACAATATATGATTGAATAAAAATTAAAGGTATTAATGTAATTAACAATTGCCAACCAAAAGCAATATGAAATAATCCCCAACCAAATCCGTGAATTAGCCATGTATATTTTCCAAATACTACTTCCTGTCTTGGCAACAATACACCTCTCCACAAAAATTCTTCTCCAAGAATATTTAAAAGCCAATAAGGAAACCAAACTATAAGCAACCAATATCTTCCATTTGTCAATGGTTCAAAAGACATAAAAGCAGGTGAATGATCAAATTTACCTATATAAATTTCCAGTCCTTTCATTATCAATCCGCTGAATAATCCTACCAAGATTAATCCAGTTAAACTCCACAATAAATCCTTTTTCGTAATTTTTCGAAATCGTAAACGCTCAATCAATGTGACTTTTGAGATTGTCAATCCCTCAAATTTTAAAATTTCTAATCCGGTAATTATCAATGGCAAAAAAATTCCTAATCCTGCAACAATAAACCAAAACAGTATTGTTTCTTGTCCAGTTTTTTCACTTAAATACGGAATCAAAAATTTCGTCAGACAATACATTAATATTGAAGCAGGAATGTAAATTGCAAAAGAACCTAAAAATCCAAGTTTTTTAATTTTTATAGTTGTATCCATAATCTCATTATCAATATATCATTTGTCAATGTGGCGGTTTTCAGGCCTCGTTCCTATCTGCCGAAACAAACGCCGATGCAGGGGCCGGATGGTTGAATTAACCCACGTAAATCCCTATGGCTTATACACGATGTTAGCTGTTCGTGTTTTTATGTCCTATTGCCTCCATGCATCTTTAACAATTTGATTTTTTGCAAAGAATTTTGAACGTATTTCTTTGTCAACATTATTTAATGGACAAGCAAAATTGATACAATGTGAACAATAATATTTTTTCAATAAGAAAAAAGCTATGACAATTGAAATACAAAATAGCCCCAAAAGAACATAACTTAAAATTCCATTCTTTAAAAATAATAATGGAATTGGGTATACAAAAATTATCAATGCGCCAGCTGCAAAAATAAATTTTTCCATTAAAGTCATAGGACCAGGACGATATTTCCAAAGTTTTGGAGAACCATAATTTGCCCAACATTTTAATGATTTTAAATTTGGTTCGGCATAATGAGGGCAATGCGAACACATTACTCTAATCTCAACAAAGCCAAAATAAATAATAAACATCGCAATCCACGGAATAATTAAAAGTGGATTGACAATAAAAATTCCATAACCACCAATAATTGCTGTAGGCAAAACTATTGCAATAAACCGAATAAGCTGTTTTAAATTGAAATGACAATTTAAATCTTT
>CAYTFZ010000129.1:0-1336 GCA_964437215.1 uncultured Melioribacteraceae bacterium
GAGGCTGTAATGAGTTTTAATTTCACCAGATTTTTATTTGGTATTTTTTTGTTTTATACTGTAACTGCAGCGCAACCACATATAAACGGAAATGAAAAGATGAATTGGATTGCCGAAGAATACATTAAATTGGTTTTGGAAGTCGGGTTATATATTCCTAATTATGTGGATGCCTATTTCGGTCCAAAAGAATGGGAACCTTCAGAAAATGCCAAACAAGAGGTTTTCCCATACAAGGATTTTTCTGAAAGAATTGATAGACTTTCTTCTGCTCTCGCGGGGATTGATGAAAAGACTCTCGATAAAGTTTTAGTTCAGAGGAAAAGAACGCTTGGCAAGCAGCTTAATGCTGTAAAAGCAAATATCGAAATGACAAACGGAGCAAAATATTCTTTCGATGAGGAATCGCAGAAGCTTTACGATGCAGTTGCCCCTGAATTCAGCGATGAGTATTTTCAGGAAATTATTGATAAACTTGATAAAGCAATTCCCGGCGAGGGAAGTATTAACGATAGATGGAGCGAATTCAAAAAAGAATTCAAAATTCCGGAAGATAAAACTGATGATGTTTTCAAAGCTGCTGTTGCGGAATGCCGCAAGCGGACGCTTAAATATTTCGATTTGCCGGAAAATGAAAGCTATACGATAGAGTATGTTAAAGAAACAAACTGGGGCGGATATAACTGGTACAAAGGCAACAGCCACAGTCTGATGCAGGTAAATATGGATTTTCCGGTCTATATTAACCGCGCGGTTGATTTGGCTGCTCACGAAGGTTACCCGGGACATCACGTGAGAAATATAATGCTCGACCAGATTTTGTATCGTAAAAACGGCTGGGCAGAATACTGTGTTAATCTTTTGTTTAATCCGCTTTCTCCTATTGACGAAGGCACTGCAAATTTCGGGATTGAGGTTGCGTTTCCGGGAAAGGAACGAATGAAATTCGAGAAGGAAGTGCTTTTCCCTATTGCCGGAATTGATACAACGAGAGCGGAAATGTTTTATCAGATTCAGGAACTGATGGACGGGCTTGGAAATGCATCTGTAGAAGCCGCCCGCAAATATATAAATGGCGCTCTAACATTAGATGAAACGGCAGAATGGCTTTCAAAATATAATTTATCCACTGTTGAAAAAGCGAAAAACAGTATGCGTTTTATCGAAACATACAGGAGTTATATAATCAATTATACAGTGGGTTTGGAAATTGTAAGAAAATACATCGAATCCAACGGCGGTACAGCAGATAACCCTGATAAACGCTGGCAGTTATTCAAAGATTTAATATCCACTCCTCATTCAATTTCTGATTTAGTGGACGGAATGGAATAAT
>CAYTFZ010000129.1:1436-6314 GCA_964437215.1 uncultured Melioribacteraceae bacterium
ATGCGCATCTCATTTTGGTTTAATGTTTACAGGCTTCCGGCAAATCTTTTTTTAATCTGCAAAATGCCCGGTGGGAATTACATACGGGTATTAAATTTTCTACAATTTTAATTTGAAAAAAACATTTTTTTGCTCTATTTTTCAAACGGTATTTCACTAAATATAAATATCAATTATGACTGATAATTTTAACTTCAAAAATGTATATCGTTCTGCCGGGTTAGCTTCGCTGGCTTTATCTTTTATCTTCAAATACCTGTTTGCAAATGCCCCTGTCGGATGCTTTTTTGTAGGATTGTTTACAAGCTTATCCTTGGTTTTTAATATTAGAGCCATAATTGATTATCGAATGTTAAAACCTGCGAAAGTCCGAAAATAATCAAGCCGGACAATCATTTCTTATAAACTATAAAACCATTTAACGGAAAAGATTTTGAACCGTGGTGTAATTTACGCAATGTCGGCTTATATTTTTTGGGGGCTTCACCCGATTTACTGGAAAATGCTGAAACATATTCCCGCATCTGGTATTGTCTCGCACAGAATTATCTGGTCTCTCGTGTTTTTTTCAATAATCATCACCAGCCGGAAAAACTGGGGTTCCCTTTTCAATACAATTAAAAATTCCGGAAACAAAACCCTGCTTTTTCTTCCGGCATTGTTAATCGGTTCAAATTGGGCAACATATATTTGGGCGGTAAACGCCGGATTTGTTATTGAAACAAGTCTGGGTTATTTTATTTCCCCGTTAATCAGCGTTCTTCTCGGGGTTGTATTTCTTAAAGAAAGTCTTCGCAGATTGCAATGGTTCGCGATGATAGTTGCATTATCCGGCGTGATTTTAATGACTGCCGTTTACGGTCAGTTCCCCTGGATTTCACTTTTTCTTGCAACTACCTGGGGTTTATACGGTCTTTTACGCAAGCAATCGCAGGTCGGTCCGGTAGATGGACTAACCATCGAAACATTAACTTTATCGGTTCCGGCAATAATTTATCTTCTAATGCTCCCGGCTTCCAGCACGGCAATTGCTATCCCCGACTTAAAAACTCTTTTTCTTCTTATGGGAACAGGAATAGTAAGCGGTTTGCCGTTGATAATTTATATTAAAGGAGCAAGAATGATAAAACTTTCGCTTCTCGGAATTCTTCAATACAGCTACCCTTCGTTAATATTTATCCTAGGATATTTTGTTTACGGCGAAACAATGGATCAGGCAAAAGTATTGGGTTTTGCGTTTATCTGGATTGCAATAATTATTTATCTTATCGATGTGAACCGGACAATGCGTAAAAGGAAAATCTGATTACCAGCCCATTCTTTCGCGCAATGCAGTTATTTGTGCAATATGATGAAGTCCGTGCCAGGCATAAACGCCAATAGCTTTATCCACGGAAATCTCGCCTTTATCAGAGTGCTGGAATGTTCGTTTAAGCTGCTCTTTTGTAAGAGTTTTCAATAAATCTGCCCAGCGTTTATGAACACCGTCAACAATTGAAAGCGAGTGCTCCACCGGAGAATTAAGCGCATCCGAAAGATAAGCCCACTTTTCAACTTCGTAGTATTTAATAAGCGGATTTGTTGATGTAAGCGCAATTCTGATGCGCATAAAATTTTTAAATTGTGTATCGGCAATATGATGAACAACCTGCCTGATTGTCCACCCCCCTTCGCGGTAAGGAGTGTCAAGCTGATCTTCATTCAATCCATTAACAGAATTCTTTAAAAGAACAGGAATCTGCTCAATTTTTTCAATAAGTTCATTAATATCTTTCCTGGTAAGATCCTTATGATAATCATAATGTCCATTTGGGTAAATCTGGTCGTTTTTCATAGCTCTTTAAATTAAAATTCAATGAGCCATTATAAGAAAAACTTAATTCCCAAAATGTGATTTACTCCTCAATTTATTCCAATCCGGGAAGACTTAAAGGGTCTATTCTCTTCGAAAACCACTGCACTGTCCAATGCAGATGCGCTCCGGTCGATCTTCCTGTTGTGCCTACCTCTCCTATTTTTTGTCCCTTTTTAACAAATTCTCCTTCGTTAACAAGTATTTTGTCCAGATGAAGATAAAAACTCATCAATCCTAATCCGTGACTTAGAATAATTAAATTCCCCGAATAATAAAAATTATCTCCAGTTAATTTTACTATTCCGTCGGACATTGCATAAACGGGCGTGCCTTTAGGATTTGCAATATCAATTCCGTTATGAGGATTTTTCTTTACATTTCTGAATATCCGCTGGCTGCCGAATACTCCGGTAATTCTGCCTTTTTTATACGGTTTTGCAAACCCCGATAAATAATGCAGAGTCGTTTCTTTGCAGACGCTTTCTTTTGCTTTGCTTAAAATCACACCCTCGTGCTCAATTCTTTTCAATACGCTTTCGGGCGGATATACATATTTTTTTTCAACCCTATTTATCTTTTGAATTTTATATTTACGGGGACTTATCTTTATTTTCTTACTCTCTTTTGTACTGTCGGTAAATTCAACTTCCAATTTAAAAATACCGTTTTCATCCCTGTCGAACCCTAATATAAATCTGCCCGAAGAATCGGAAGGAACTTCTTTTTCATTCAAGTAAACTGCTGATATTTTCTTTTTTGCTTCACCTATAATAAGACTTCCGGATTCTAATTTCCCTTTAAGTTTAACATTCTGCGGAAAGATTATTCCACAGAATAATAGAATACTTAAAAACAGTTTAACCAATTTTCTACCTTCGTTTTTTTTGCAAAGGTACTATTTTTTGAGTTAAATCTCGAAGAATAAGTTTTCACTTTTTTAAGAAATTCCAAAATATTATATTAACAAAGTTGTTCTTTAGTTTTATCCTCAGCGCCAAAACTGCAATGTATAATGTATAATGTAAAATTTATAATTTATAATTAGCTCCAGCCGCATTATAAAATAAGCCAATTATTTCAAACGTCTGTTTCTTAATCTCATTCTTACTCTTACTCTTACTCTTACTCTTTTTAATTTAATCTTTTAAACCAAGGAAATCTATGAACTCTTCATTTAATAGAACTCTATTATTTTTTTCAGTTTTATCAATAAATGTGCTTCAAGCACAGGATACACTAAAATATAAATTAAACGATGTTGTTGTTACTTCCTCAAAGTCGCCGGTTTCGTTTAGCGATTTATCGCGGAGCGTGAATGTAATTTCTGCTGAAGAAATTAAAAGCGCTCCAGCAAACAATATTACCGATTTGCTGCAATATTCCGCCGGAGTTGATTTACGCCAGCGCGGCGCGGAAGGCGTGCAGGCTGATGTTAGTATCCGCGGAGGTTCTTTCGAGCAGGTTTTGATACTGATTGACGGAGTTCCGTTTAACGACCCTCAGACCGGGCACCATAATTTAAATTTACCGCTTTCACTAAATGATGTTGAGCGGATAGAAATTTTGAAAGGTCAGGGTTCAAAAGTTTTTGGCGCCGGTGCGTTTAGCGGGGCAATAAATATCATCACGAAAAAATCGACAGGGAAATCGTTGACCGCAATTATTTCAGGCGGAGAGAATGCATTTCAGGAACAGTACCTCGGCGGCTCGTATAACTACAAAACAATTAATTTAAGACTTTCGGCAAACCGCAAGCTCTCCGATGGGTTTCAACCGAATACTGATTTCAAATTTGAGAATTATGCCGGTAATCTTAGTTATAGTTCATCGGTCGGCTCTACAAATCTTTTCTTCGGTTATGTTGATAAATCATTCGGGGCAAACGGATTTTACGCCGGCAATGCCGAGTGGGAAAGAATTATTACCCGCTTTGCAAAGCTCTCTGCTGATTTAGGAAGCGATAATTTTTATATTTCTCCAAAAATATATTTCAGGCAGAATGCGGATGATTATGTTTATTTGAGAACCAATCCAGCCGCTTACAGGAATAATCACACATCTTATAATTACGGAGCCGATATTCAGGCGACCTATAAAATTGATAAAACAGCTTTTACAATTGGCGGAGGAATAAGCGTCGATAGTTTAAAAGGGAATAGATTAGGCAACCATAAACGCGAACAAATAGGTTATTTTGGTGAAGCAGCTTTTTCACCGGTTGAAAATCTGAATATTAATCTCGGCGCATATTTAAATAAATATTCAAACATCGGCTGGAGATTCTGGCCGGGAATAGACGTTTCTTATAAACTCAACGAGAACAATAAGATATTCGCATCTGTCGGGAAAGCTTTTCGTATGCCTTCGTACACTGAATTATATTATAAAAGCGCTTCATCCGTTGGAAATTATTCGTTGAAACACGAAGAAGTTACTAATTACGAGATTGGATTTATTAACGATAATGATTTAATCCATTTCTCAACAGTTTATTTCCTAAAAATAGGCACAAATAATATTGATTGGATAGATATTAACGGGAACAATGTTTACTATGCCGAAAACTTCGCAAAAGTTACAACAAAGGGAGTTGAAATTGGGCTGAAGCTTTTACCTGAACTATTTAACAGCTTTTTGAGAGGAACAGGAATTAACTTGAATTATGTTTATATGCAATCCGATAAAAACACTGACGGAAAGCGCTCACGCGATTATCTGGAAGCAATGCGGCATCAGTTTATTGCTGAATTGACAAAACGGTTTGATATGGGACTTACTTCGAGTTTATCTGCGCGATATGAAGATAGAATTAAATTAAATGATATTTTTCTTGTTGATGGGAACCTTTCATACGAACTGAAGTATTTGGAAATATTTACAAAAGTTACAAATATTTTTGACAGAAAATATAAAAAACACTTATTTGCTGAACTTCCGGGAAGATGGATAATTGCAGGAATTAAATTCAATATTTCCGAAGATTAAATCTCTAATTTTTGTAAAGATTTTAAAGGGATTTTCAT
>CAYTFZ010000130.1:0-6194 GCA_964437215.1 uncultured Melioribacteraceae bacterium
AAATACTTCTGGATTTCCTTGATTATTTTTTCTGTTGCGCCGGTATTCTCAATAACATATTTGCGCGATATTTCCCCGATATGTTTTAGGTTTTCTTCACCGGTAAAAAGTTTGCGCAAAGTTTTGTAGGCTTCCTTTTTATTATTTACAACAAATCCGCAGCCCAGCGAAACCATTTTTTTTGCTTCCTGCGAGTTTTCTATCTTTGGTCCGAAAATTACCGGTATGCCGTAAACTGCCGGTTCAAGAACGTTATGAATTCCTTGTTTAAAACTTCCGCCAACGTAAGCAGCATCAGCATAATAATACAAAGTGAGAAGGATGCCGATTGTATCGATTATTATTACTTTTTCGTTTTTATAATTATTAAGCAGCGAAAAACGGATATACGGAATTTTTCTTTCGAGTTGAAGTTCAAGCTGTTCGATATGCTGAACCGTAGGCTCGTGAGGAACAAGTATAAAAATAAAATCCGGATCGTTTTCGGCAAGCTTAAGCAAAGCGGGAATCATAACTTCTTCGTCTTCCTCCCAGCAGCTGCCGAGTACAATTACTTTTTTATTTTCAAAAAGACCGTCCTTAAAAATCTTTTTATCTTTTGCTGCAATACTTTTCTGAAATACACGGTCGAACCTTGTATCTCCGGCTGGTTCAACATTTTCCTTAACCGCGTTGAATTTTAAAAAATTAGCTGCATCGTTTTGCGAAACCGTAAGAAAAGCCGAAATATCGGAAAAAACTTTATTGTGGAAATCTCTCAATACTGGTGAAAGCCTTTTCGAATCGCTCCGCATTGTTGCATCGATAAGAAGAACCGGCACTTTCATTTTTTTTAACTGCCAGATCATATTAGGCCAGATATCATAACGCATCAGAACAACAAGCGAAGGATTTACAATCTTAATAAATTTTTCCATCGGCGCCGGATAGTCGAAAGGAAGATATGAAATCAAATCGGCATAAGGGTATTTAAGCGAATTTTTATATCCCGAAGGAGAAAAAAAAGTTACCGCAATGTTAATCTGCATATCATTCTTAAGCTTTTCGATTACCGGTTTTGCCTGTTCAAATTCGCCCATTGATGATGAATGGAACCATATTGTTTTTAACGAGTTATCAAGCTTTCCAACATTTTTCTCTAAATTATCAAAAAGATTTATCCTGCCGGAAATTCCCTCTTTAATTTTTTTGTTGAAAATTGCAGCAAACCGGACTAAAATATCGAGAGCCGGAAGAAGAAAGCAATTGTAAACAAAATACCACATCAGTTTTTTCCGTTAAGAAGATTGTTAAGTTTTTCTAAAATTGTTTCTGGAAGAATTTCTTTCATACATTTAAAATGTTTTTTGGGACAAGCAGATTTACCGGTATGCGAGCAAGGTCTGCATTTAAGATTCACATTTTCCACTATTTCCAAATTTCCGGCAGGCGCAAACCCGAATTCCCTAACCGATGAACCGAAAACAGCAAAACCTTTTCTGCCAAGCGCCGAAGCAATGTGCATAAGACCGGAATCGTTGCACACAACAGCATCGGCAATGTTTATTACACCGGCAGTTTCCGAAAGAACATTGTTGTTTGAATAATCCTTTACTTCGGGATTATTTTCCGAAATATAATTACAAATTTGCTTATCGCTGCTTCCTCCGGTAACAAAAACAGAAAACCCGTTTGAAGTAAGCATTCGTGAAAGTTTTAAATAATATTCTTCAGGCCACATCTTCGAAAAATGTTTTGAACCCGGGCAAAGAACAACCAGTTTATTTTCGGGCTTAGCAATATTCGTTTCGGCACAATAAATTTCGGGCGGAGCGCCGTCGTATTTAACTCCGGGGCGGGCTTCGCAATACATTTGCGGAATAGTTTTAATTTCGTTGTAGAGATTGATTTTAAAATTAACGAGTATAAATTTTTTAAGCGACGGTTTTTTGTAACGGTAAATCTGCGCATTAAGTTTACTTGTTATTGATTGGCTGCGGAAATTGTTCTGAAGATCAATTACCTCGTCGTATTTTTCATTCTTAAGATTTTTAATCAGGTTTTCGGTCTTATTATCTGCCGGATAAATAAATATGCGATTAATGTAGGGATTAATTTTTAATACATCGGCGTATTGTTCTTTAACCAAGAAATCGACAAGCAAATAGGGGTATGTTTTTTTAAGGCATCGCAAAAAAGCGGTTGCAAGAATTACATCGCCAAGAGAACTGAGGCGGATGACCAGGAACTTATTTTTTTTAATTTCATTCAAAATTGAGAAAATATTCTTATTTTTAATCACTAAAGTTAATCAATTTTTATGAATTTAAGATACGGAGTATATAAATGTCGTCTTCGGCTGCACCGCAGGTTAAGTCTTTTCCCGAAAACTCAGTTGAGAAAAAAGTATATAATATAATTGAATCGCTTAACAGATATATTCCGATACCGAATGACAGAAACCGGCTTGCGTTTATGCTTGTTAAGTTTATGAACGGCGAAGGTGATGCGCCTGTTATTTCTGTGAAAAACGCTAAGTTGAAATTAAAAGATATTTCGGAAATCGAAATTTCCAGAATTATTTCCGATGAATTGAATCTGATTAAATAATTTATTTCGGCGCAAGTTAAACCAATGGGATATAAACAATAAATCTGCTGCCTTTTCCGGACTCGCTTTCAAGCTCTATTTTACCCCTGAACAGTTCAGTAATGTTTTTCACAATTGAAAGCCCCAGTCCGCTTCCTTCGGGATAAACACTTCGCGATGAATCTACACGGTAAAATCTTTCAAATATTCTTTGCTTTTCGTCCTTTGGAATTCCTATTCCTGTATCGGCAACTTCCGCAATAAAATATTTATTGTTAGCGCTGCATTTAAAAATCACTCCGCCTTTTTCGGAATTGTAATTAATAGCATTTGCAAGAAGATTTGAAACGAGCGTTTGAAGAAGCTGAGGGTTTGCAAGTATTTTTACTTCTCCGGAATTTACAAGAAAATCAGTTGTAAAATCTATTTTTTTAGCCTTGCATCGGAATGAAAAATCATCGGCAATTTCTTTTAATGTCGAGACAGGATCAATTTCGGTATGTTCTTCAACTTCTCTGTTTTCGATACGCGTAAGCTGCAGAAGATCGGTTACAATATTTTCGAGTTTAAGTGTTTGTTTTTCTATCTTTTCGAGGAATTTTTTTTGTACAACAGAATCGTTTACGGAACCGGAAAGAAGTGTTTCGGCGTAACCCCGAATGGAAGTGAGCGGAGTTTTAAATTCGTGGCTTACATTTGCCACAAAATCCTGCCGGATGATTTCGAGATTCTGGAGATTTGTAACATCTTCAACGGTTATAATAAATCCGGCTTGCATATCTTCAAGATTAAACTGCGAAATCTGGTATTCGATATAACGGCTGCCGGAATATTTTGTGCGCTTGGTTACAAGCGAATTCGATTTTAAGAATTTATGAATATCATTTATTAGAGGCGGGAAATGAATGAGATCGTAAAAAAATGATTTTCCTTCAACAGCATTTTCAGTGTTAAAAATATAACTGAATGGTTTATTAAAAAAAAGAAGCCTTCCGTTTTTATCGAAAGCCGCCACTCCTTCGTGAAGCGAATTAAAAAGTCCCAGAAGATCAGTAAAACTTTGTTTGTATCTTTCTTTAAGATTAAACAAGTTTTTCCCAAGCGAATTCACTCCTGATGCAATTTTGTCGTACTCGGCATATTTCTGCGAAGGTATATCAGTAAAATTAGGCTGTTCGGAACGCAGCGATATTTCAGTTATTAAAGATTCTGTCTGCTTTTTAACTTTTTTCTGCCATATAATTAAAAATCCAAAGACGATGAGCAGAACAAAAAAATCAATTATAATAAGCATATTCGTTAAAAATTCGAGGCGCGTATCTATATTTGTGGAAAAAACCGCAAAGCGTATAAATCCGGAAATACGGTTTCCTTCGTAGAGATTTTCGGCATAATAAAGAAGGTTTTTATCAATTGTGGCACTGCGTCTTTCCGAAAATCCTATCCCTTTTTCCATCGCCTCTTTTATTTCGGGACGGTTTAAATGATTTTCGGCACGGTTAAGATCAAGCGAGTCCAGCTCCGAATCAGCAAGAACTTTGCCGTCTTTGGCAATTAAAGTCGTCCGGCTGCCTGTCAGTCTGCTGATTTCATCGCTGTAATATTTCAGTTTTTTATAATCGCGTTCGTTGAAAGCATTTATATCAATTATTTTCCGTGCAAGTTTTATTTGCTTGTTCAGCTCAGTTTTAATCTCACCTGAAAGAAAATCCTTAGTGTTTAAATAGAAAAATGTGTCGAGCAGAAATATTGAGAATACAGTAATTATTAAAGTATATAAAAAAGCTTTTTTCGAAAGTGATTTCATAGTTTTATGTTCAGTTTATGTTTTAAATCTGTACCCGGTTCCTTTTACAGTTTGAATAATTTCGCTGTATGGGTTCAGTTTATCGCGAAGTCTTTTTATGTTCACATCAACAGTCCTTATTTCGCCGGCGTAATCGCTTCCCCACACAATATTTAAAATATCTTCGCGTGAAAGAGCGCGTCCCCGCGAATTTATGAATGCCGTTAAAAGTTTAAATTCTATGGGTGTAATTTCAATTTCTTTATTCTTTATTTTTACTTGTTTTAAGGCAAAATTCACTTCGAGTTCTTCATAAATAAAAGAATCGCTGTTTACAGGGTTAATCCTTCTTAACAGAGCTTTAATCCGCGCAATAAGTTCTTTTACGCTGAAAGGTTTGGTAATGTAATCGTCCGCGCCGATATTAAGTCCAATTACTTTATCGGTTTCCTGGACTTTGGCAGTAAGCATAATTACCGGAAGATCTTTTGTGCGGGCGTTTTCCCTTATAAATTTGCAAATCTGAATACCCGAAAGTTCAGGGAGATTCAAATCCAGGATGAGCAAATCCGGCGGATCTTGCATTATCATATCGTAAGCTTTTCTTCCGTTGGATTCCAACTTTGTTTCATATCCCGAACTTAGGAGATTAAAATCAAGCAGCTCGGCTATATCCGGATCGTCTTCAACAATATAAATACGGGTTTTCAATTTCAGTTACCCTTGTTTTTCTCAATTCCGTAACGGATTATTTTTGCTTCTTTCATAAAAACAACATCTTCGGCAAGATTTTTAGAAAGATCCGAAATCCTTTCGAGGTGGCGGCATACGCTTATAAGTTCCACACCTTGATGGATATTGTTTTTAGTTTCAGTCATTTCACTAAGAACCGAATTATAAATTTCGGAAAATAAAGCATCAACTTCTTTATCTCGTTTTCTTACCTCCAAAGCCAGCTCGGTATTTATATTTATAAAAGCCTGAACGGCATCCCGCAGCATATTTCGTGTTAATTTGCCTAACGCCGGAATTTTTTCGAACGATTTAATATAAGGCTCGCCGGAAAGTTTTGCTGCAACCTTTGCTATTCCTTTCGAATGGTCGCCGATACGTTCGAGGTCGTTATTCATTTTAAGCGCAACCACCATAAAACGCAAATCAACTGCTACAGGCTGCTGCAGCGCCATAAGCGAAAGAATCATTTTTTCTATTTCAACTTCGCGGTAATTTATTTTTTTATCGGATTTGCTTACTTTTTCGGCAAGGGATTTATCCTGCTTTTCCAATGCTTTAAGAGCATTGTACATTGCATCTTCAACTTCGTTTGCCATAAAGATAATATCTTTTTTAATATCTTCCAGCATATGTTCAAGTTTTTCTTTCATCTTAATTCTCTCTTTTTAATCTTGCTCTTAATCATAATCCCGCTTTACATTAAGGGATAAAAATACA
Organism: uncultured Melioribacteraceae bacterium; assembly: GCA_964437215.1. Taxonomy (GTDB): domain Bacteria; phylum Bacteroidota; class Ignavibacteria; order Ignavibacteriales; family Melioribacteraceae; genus JAAYAN01. The sequence goes on from CAYTFZ010000130.1 coordinate 5,807, forward strand.
ATAAAAAATAATTTTAACCGAATCTTCCGGTAATATATTCTTCGGTAAGTTTTTTACCGGGAGTTGTAAATAAAGTTTTTGTATCGTTAAATTCAATAAGTTCTCCCACCATCATAAATGCGGTATAATCCGAAACACGTGCAGCCTGCTGCATATTGTGTGTAACAATTACAACTGTGTAGTTGCTTTTAAGCTCTTCAATTGTTTCTTCAATTTTACCGGTTGAAATAGGATCGAGCGCCGAAGCAGGTTCGTCCATTAAAATAATATCCGGTTTATTGGCAAGTGCACGGGCAATGCAGAGCCGCTGCTGCTGTCCGCCCGAAAGATCGAGAGCAGAATCTGTAAGTCTGTCCTTAACTTCTTTCCATAAATCCGCTTGTTTTAA
>CAYTFZ010000131.1:0-6044 GCA_964437215.1 uncultured Melioribacteraceae bacterium
TTAATAGCATTATCAATAAGATTTTTAAAAATCTGGGTGAGTGTGTAAATATCGGCAAATACATCAGTATTCTTGATGTTGTATTCGAAATTAAGACTGATATGTTTTTCATCAGCCTGTGAATGCAGTTCTGCAATTACAGGTTTAAGTACCTGCTGAATTAAGTCGGCTTTTGTAGGGATGTATTCATAAGAACCCGAGCGTAATTCCGACATATTTAAAATTAAATCAATAGTGCGAATAATTCTCTTTCCGGCAAGATTAATAATTTTAAATCCGCTTATTAACTCATCATTCATTTCTTTATCAAGTTCTTCTTGAATTAAACTTGAAAAACTCAATATCGAATTTATTGGCGTTCGTATTTCGTGCGACATTTGTGCAAGAAACTCTGTTTTAAGGCGGCTTGATGTTTCAGCCATCTCTTTTGCTTTAGTTAATTCGTTATATAATTGTGCATTCCTGATTGCAATGGCAGCCTGACCGGCAAGTATTTCGAAAGTTGAAGTGATTTCCCGCAAATTAATCCGGTTCAATCTGGTACTGTCAACATAAATAACACCCAGTTTCTTATCATCAATAATTAATGGGGAGCATAATATTGTTTGCAGGGCAAGGCGAAATATACTTTTACTTGATGAAAAGTTAACATCGCTTTGAGCGCCTTCAATAAAAATGGATTTTCCAGAACGAAAAACATCTTCAATTACCGTTGTGCTAATATTAAAGTTGCTTTCTTTCAATTTGATTTCATCAGAATCAAGACCGACCTTATATTCAAGTTCATCTCTTTCATTTTTAAGTACAATGAAACCTCTTTGCGAACCGGATAATTTTATTGCTTGAACCAAAACCAATAAAAGGACATCATCCAGAATAAGAGAGCTGTTGATTTTTTTTACTACATCAAGAATTATTTCCAAATTTTTAACTCTTTGATCAGTATCATTATCTCCGAAAGATAAGTTTTTATCTTGATCCAGACTTTTTTTAAATTCAGACAGTTTCATAACGCCAGCTATTTTAAGTTAACTGAAAGTTTATAAAAATATTTAAATGGTACTGTTTCCAATTTTTACATCCTGCTGATATTGTTTAACAAAGTATTAATCTTTTCTTCTTGCAATTTTGCATTAATAGACACGTAATAATCGTAAGCTTTTTTCAAATATTTAAATGCTTGTGGAATATTTTGCCATTTAACGTATAAAAGTCCTATTTCATAAGCGCATTCGGCATAATTATACTTATTTTTAATATCAGCATTTAATCTTAAACTGGTCAGCAGATGATTTTCGGAAATTGAAAAATTATTTAATTCGCGCTCAATCATTCCTTTTACTTTATAAACATCGGCTATTGTAAGTTTGTCGTTTAAGCGGATTGCCAATTCCATAGCTTTATCTGAATATGCGTTTGCAAATTTATAATCGGCTGTACGGCAATAAACAACGGATTTATTAACATATGCCATCGCAATGCTGATTAAGTAATCATTTTTAAGTCCGGATTGAATGCTTAAATCGAATTCGCCGAGAGCTGTATCGTTATCGTCTTTAAGCGTAAATAAAAGTCCCAAATTGTTACGAATTTCCGAAATTTTATTTGAATTATCGAGCTGCTGCTGATAAGAAAGCGCTCTGTAAAAATATGTGAGGGCTTCATCAAATTCATTTTGCGAAGCATGAATAATTCCGATGTTGTTGTCAATCAAGCCTAAAAAATATTTGTCATTTATTTGATCAACGTATTCACCGCCTTTTTCGAAAGCTTTTTTAGCTTTATTTAAATTCCCTGTATTTAAATACATATTTCCGAGAAGCAGAAAATAATCAGTCAAGCCGATTGAATCTTTATTCGAAAGGAATGTGCTTTTTGCTTTGTTCAAATATTCCAAACATTCTTTCCATTCTGCCTGAAGTACTTTTATTTTTGCAAGATTATAATAGGAAAATGCTGTATAACTCTCGTAATAATCGGCTTTAACCGGATTTGAGATAATTTTAACAAAAAGATCTTTTGCAAGAGGGAATTCTCCAAGAGAAATGGAAAGTTTGCCTAAATTAAAAAGCAGATCTGCATATTTATGCTTGGTTAAATATTTTGCTCCGAATGTAATTACATTTTCAATTTTAATTCGTCGTGAAATATCAATTTTATGTTCGGGCAAATTTGCGGGATCAAAATTTGAATTGGATGTATCAGTATCAATCCGGGCGTCGAGAGAACTGAAAAAATTATAAATATTCTCATCTTTGATATAACAATCAAGTATATCAAGTATTTGTTTGCTGTCGCTGTTAAATGAAAAATCAGTCATTTCCAACCCCCCATCTTGAAAAATGAGGAATTTCAGCGCCAATAATACTGATGCTCCCATTTTTCGTATCGACTATAATACTCTTTTTGTTAGCAATTTCATAAAGAGTTTTATTGTCATTTAAATAATAAAAATCAATATTGTCAGTTTCAATACCTTTTAAATTAAGTCCCGTATAAATTAAATTAAGTGACAAAGGCACCTTAAAGTTTACGGGACTTGGATAAAAATCGGCAAACGCAAAATTCTGATCGAATAATAAATCGAAAGTCATATTTCCTTCGAAAGCGCCAGCCGGTATAATCAAATTTCCGGAAATAGAAACTTCGGAATTTGAAGCAGATAAATACTCAAAGTGAAAATCAATTGTATCGCCGATATTACCGTTAACAATTTTTGATACTGAAAAAATCTGTTCTGCTTTCAACTTCGAATTCTGTGCAGGAAGACTTAAAAAATTTTTCTGATTACTTTGGTTAAGCGGTTCTGTTTCTGTGGGCATTTCCTTGCAAGCCCAAGAAATAAAAACGAGTGATAGAATTAAAGAGTAAAGAGTTTTCATAAATTCCCCAAAATTGTTTTGAAATAGCGAAGTGTGAAAAGAGGAATAGCAGACAAGTCACTTCATTAAGAACGACTTTGACATTCAATTATCGGGGGAAGGGAAAGAAGACTTTAGTTTTTTAATAATTTAAATGAAATCATTACTTCATCATCGTAGCAATTAAACTTCCGGAAAGATTTTGCATATCCTACAGAGAATGTTGTTTCGATATTATACCAATGATCGAATATTAAATTTAACTGTATTCCGGCATTTGCAAATGTGTTTTGAGAATTAAATTCAGATACAAGCAATTGACTGAAAATTGAATAATCGATATGTGATAAAAAATGATTAAAGAATGACAGACTATAAAACCTTACAGGCGGGAAGTTATTTTCAAGTGATAACTTAATAAATTGATGAGATGAAACAGCATAAGGTTCAACTCCCGGAAAACTGAATGTCTCACGGTATTGCTTAACAGGGTCGCAGTCAATTTCACGGTTTCCGAAGCTGCCGAAATAAAACTGAGCAAAAGGCAAATATTTATTGATGGATTGATATCCGCCGGAAAGTGATAAAATATAAACATTGTGATTTGTTAACCAAGTGTTATAAAAGGAAAGGTCGGAAAATGTGAAAAAGGAGCTCTGATATTTGCCTTTTAACCCGGTAAAGCTGCCTGCAAAGACATTAGCTTCCAATCCGTTTTCGTAGTCGCAGCTGCCAATACTTTTTCTCAAGCTTTTATAATTGGTTTTTGTTTGAAAGTATAAAATATCGGGAACGGAAACTTTAACAGAATTTTCATTTAAGGAAGAAATTCCTTTGTAAAAAGTGAACTCTGTTTCTTGAATTAATGTGTTTGGATTATCATAAATCCAATAATGTTTGTTAAATATTTTTAAGTAAGAACCCTGAAATCCTTTTTTTCGTTTGCTGAATAAATCGTAAAAATCTGTCGGGTTATAGCTGTATTCGAAACCGTATTTTGTTTTGTATTCATATTTAAGATTAAAATGAACAGATTCAGGTTCTCTCTTACGGGGAGCAATTCCCATCTCTAAAGAAAGGTTATGATACAAAAGAGGATCGTTAAATTTTGCAAAGAGTCCTAAAACGTATTTATTTTTAAACCCAGAAATAACAGGATTAAAAGATGCAATATTGATATTGCTAAAGCCGCTGTATATTTCGGGAGAACTTGTTCTTAAAGCAGCAGTTTTATTAACAGGTGAAGCAATATTCATAAGAACAGGTTTTTTTTCAAGCAATTCGTCGCCCATATATACAATTGCAGAAAGATTGAGATCGAACTGCTTTTTAATTTTTACAGGCACAAATCCATCTGTAGTAAATTCAAAAGCAAAAAGACTATCCTGCGATATTTCAACAGGATTAAATAAACCGAGGATAGTATGCGTAAGAGCATCTATTTTTTCATTTGTAAGGTTGTACCGATAAATATTCGAAACTCCGTTAACAAAACTATTCCAGTAAATAAATTTTTCATCAGCGCTCCACGAAGGAAATTCAGGCGAACCAGTTGATGAAATCTTTTTATACCGGAAGCTTTTAGATAAATCTTTGCATCTGCCATAAGCTAAATAATGACTGCCGTCAGGCCGGTGAATAACGGCAGTCAAATATTTGCCGGATGGACTGACAGCCAGATGAAGGATTTCATCCCCTACTTCAAAAGCTATCAGCGTAAAAAAATCATTATAGGGGAATACCGACCTTACCAGAGCTGCCCTGCCGTCCCTGTGCATAATTCCCCATAACTCCCTTGTCTGTTGCGAAAATGAAATATTGCCTATCCGGCAATTTTCGAATAGAAGTTTTTTTTTACTTTCCCGGATATCAAAAGAATAAATATCGCGATATAAATTACTATTGTTTGTTGTATAAAAAAGCTGCTTGTTAATTTGATCGAAAGCTATTGAACTTACCAAATATTTCCCCGGAGTTGGCAGGGAGAGTATTGTTTTAATGGTTTTATCGTTTAAATCCATTTCACGGATAGAAGCTAAAGTGCCTGCCTTATGCAAGGCATAATAGATTTTTTTATTATCTGAATCGAAACAGGGATGAGAAACCCAGCCTGGATTTTTGTCATCAAGAACTGAAATTTCTGTAAAATTATTTTTTGATAATTTTTGGATATTAGAAAGCTGAAAACTCTTTTCATAATCTATGTAATTTTGCCAGGCATCTTCAAGAGATATATTAAATGTCTGCTCAAATTTTGAAGAAAAATTACCGGAAATATCTTTGCTGGCATACCAATCCAATAATTTAGTTAAATCATATTTAATAGAAAGATATGTTATAAATCTGGTTCCATACAGATAAAAAAGTGACCCTATTAAAAATGAATCATTTTCTGCATATGCTTCAAGCTCTTTCCAAGTTAGGAAACTTTTGTTTTCATAAACCAGCGATCGAAAATACATTTCCTCAAAACTTCCCATAATTCTCCCATATCCGCCGCTTAACCAGGTTTCGCAAAAAACAGCAATCGCCTCCTGATGCCATCGAGGGCTGAAACGGTTTGGACTGGTTAATAAACTGTAAAAGATGGTAAGAGGATTTGTTTTTTCGGGAACAGTTTTTTGAAAAACGCTGCGGGCACTTTCGGTAATTCCGGATACAAAATCATTTACAAATATATGTACAAGTTCATGATTAATAAGCCATTCAAGCCTTTCGGTATAGGGAGTGTTTTCATAACCTGGTTCTAATGGTGATAATTCAAGTTTTATGTAATTTGCCGGTAAAGTGGCTGCTGCTGCTGAACCATAATCTGAGTAGTCGTAAATATGGATATAAATTTTATCGGATGGTGAATACTTAAATAAATAAGAAAGCCGATGGAAAGCTTTTTCTGCAGAAAGCAAGATATGATCTGATAAACTTTCATGTCGTTGATCATAAATTAAAATAAAATTGTTACTTTCAACCTGTTTCCAATCGGCTACAATTAAATTAAAATAATTATAAAAGAACAAAACAAAAAATAAAATCCTCTGTACCATTAACAGCTTTTTTAATTACTCTCAACCTGACTGTTGTTTGTGTTGAAACCCCAGCGGTTGCCTAAATCTTCAACTTGGCTGTTATTTGTGTTAAAACCCCAGCGGTTGCCTAAATCTTCAACCTGGCTGTTGTTTGTGT
>CAYTFZ010000132.1:0-5939 GCA_964437215.1 uncultured Melioribacteraceae bacterium
GCAAAAGAAAGCGCCGAATCGATGAATAAAGCAAAATCAACTTTTCTTGCAACAATGAGCCACGAGTTGCGCACTCCGCTTGTGGGTATTCTCGGCTACTCCGAAATGTTAAATTCCGAAATTGAAGATCCGCTTCATAAAGAGATGGCTCAAGGCATTCAGCGAACGGGAAAAAGACTGCTTAATACTTTAAGCCTTATTCTCGATTTATCCCGTATTGAGTCGAACCGTTTTGAAATCAATATACAATCAACAGATATAATTCCATTAATTAAAGAGCTTTATCTTAATTTTGAAGGCGCTGCCGTAGTTAAAAACATAAAATTAATTCTAAATATATCGCAAGAAACATTAATATTTAATACAGATGAGGCTATGCTTAAGGTTATTCTTGAAAATTTAATAGGCAATGCTATTAAATTTACAAAAGCAGGGTCAGTTAAAATTTCTGTTGGCGTTGAAACAAGAAAAAAAGAAAATTTCTGCGCTATCTCTGTAACGGATACAGGCATAGGAATAAAAGAAGAAGATTTGAAATACATTTTTGAAGAATTCCGGCAGGTAAGCGAAGGAACTACACGCGAGTTTCCGGGCACAGGATTGGGGCTTACAATAACAAAAAAATACATCGAACTTTTAACTGGACAAATTGAAGTTAAAAGTAAATACGGAAAGGGTTCTGAATTTAAAATAATATTAAAAATATAGGTTGCTGTAAAATATTGCCTTAAAATTATAATGGAATTTAACTTTTTTGTAAAAATATCGTGCCGTCTTATTTGAGAATTTAAGGCGACGTTAGAAATATTATTTTAACCCAGGTCAGCCATTACAATTCATATAATTATTAAAACATCAAATATAGTTGCCTGAAATGGGTAACCCCAGATTATCCAGATTTAATGATGTCTCTCAGGAATGTATTGATTTTGTACATCGACCCGTCCGGCTTTGACGGTTCCGCCATTATTTTATTTTCTAATGGGGGATTTGAGTTAAGTAAATAAATATTTTTTTCTTCCGGAATTATTAAAAGTGTATGTGAATTTTATTTGACTTTTTGATGTTAAATTATGGCTTGTATTATTTTTGCAACATTACATATGTTAGTTTATCTTTTACTTTGTTTTTAATTTATTTAGGATATTAAATCTTATTATTAATTAATTTGAAAGGAGAAGTCATGAGACATCTCAGTTTTATTTCTTTATTTATCTTTATCCTTTTTGTTTCAAGCACATTATTTTCGCAGGAAAAGCGGGTACAAGCAAGTCTGCATGCCAAGGTTTCGCAAACAATCGGGGTTGAAACCGAATTGACCTTTGATTACAGCAGACCAGGAGTTAAAGGACGGGAAATTTTTGGCGGACTTGTTCCTTGGGGAATGGAAGCAGGCAATAAATATTCAAATGAAAAACCTTTTCCCTGGAGAGGCGGAGCAAATAAAAATACAACACTTGAAGTGAGTAAACCTGTTATTATTGATGGAAAAAATCTTCCTGCCGGTAAATACAGCATCCATTTCATTACAGGAAAAGATGAATGGACTGTAATCATAAATAAAGCTAACGATAAATGGGGAAGCTACCAGTATGACGAAAGTCAGGATGTGTTCAGGTTTAAAGTAAAACCGGTTGAAGCTCCGCATAAAGAATGGCTTGAATACGGTTTTGAGGAATTAAACGGAACTTCTTGCACTGCTTATCTGCATTGGGAAAAAGTAAAAATCCCATTCAAAATTACGGTTGCAGAATAAGATTTATTAGATTTACATCGATTTAAGTATTCCCAATTTCCGGCTGTAAATTTGGCAGCCGGATTTGCTTTAAACAGAATTTTAATCATTAATCCGAAATCTATATGTTCAAACCCAACCATAAAAATGCAATCAGAAATTCCTTTTTATACTTTTTATTTTTAGTTACCATTTCAGCTCAGCCATCTCAAAACTATAATTCCGGCGAATTAAAAATTGCTGTTGAAAAGTTTAACGTTTTAGGCAGCGTTTTATATCTTGCAGCTCATCCTGATGATGAAAATACAGCGCTGATTGCTTATTATTCCAAAGGTGAAAAATACAGAACAGGTTATCTTTCGCTTACGCGGGGGGACGGGGGACAAAATCTGATTGGTTCGGAAAAAGGTGCTGAAATTGGAATAATCAGAACTCAGGAATTATTGCAAGCCAGAAGTATTGACGGCGGTGAGCAATTTTTTACAAGGGCAGTCGATTTCGGATATTCAAAATCAGAGGAAGAATCGCTTCAAATTTGGGGTAAAGATGAAGTTCTTGCGGATGTTGTTTGGATTATCAGAAAATATAAGCCGGATGTTATAATTACAAGATTTGCTTTTGGTGAATCCGGCGGACACGGGCATCACACAGCATCTTCCACTCTTGCTGCAGAGGCTTTTAAAGCTGCCGCAGATCCGAACAGATTTAAAGAACAGCTAAAATATGTTGAACCTTGGCAAGCTAAAAGAATATTTTGGAACACGTGGCGGCCGGAGAAAACAGAGGGCTTAATTAAATTGGATGTCGGGCATTTTAATCCGCTTCTCGGAAAATCATATTTAGAAATTGCAGCTGAAAGCAGGACAATGCATAAAAGTCAGGGATTCGGAGCTTCAGCATTCCGCGGTTCGCGTTTTGAGTATTTGCAGCTTTTTCAAGGTGAACCGGTAAAAGATAATATTTTTGAAGGAATCAACACAAAATGGAGCAAAATTGAGGGCGGTGAAAAAATAGAAAAACTTTCAGAGGAAGTTATTAAAAAATTCGATTCGGAAAATCCTGCAGCCTCAATTCCTCAATTAGTAGAAATTTATAAACAGCTTAACAAACTTGATAAAAATTACTGGGTAGAAATCAAAACAAAAGAACTGACGGAAATTATTAAGCAATGTTTAGGACTATGGATTGAAGCCGTTGCTGATGATTATTCTGCTTCGCCCGGCGAAATTGTTAAAATTAAAACCTTGTTAGTGAGCCGTTTATCAGGAGGATTAAAACTTAAAAATATTTCTGTTCCTTCAACTGATTATATAAAAAATTTTGACGATGAATTATTGATTAATAAAAGATGGGAAAGTGAACTGCAGCTTGGTCTGCCAAGTGATTACCAATTATCGCAGCCCTATTGGTTAAGCGGAAAATACAACGGTTTGTTCGAAGTAAACAATCAGGAGAAAATTGGACTTGCTGAAAATCCACCTGCACTCGCGGTAAAATATTCACTTGAAATTGAAAATACTCAAATCGAATTTACAGCCCCGGTAGTTTACAGATGGAATGACAGAGTTGACGGAGAACTTTACCGTCCTTTCGAGATACGTCCGCCGGTAACAGCAAATGTAATTAAAAACGGGACAATTTTTTCAGATAGAAAACCCAAAGAGATTCAAATAAAATTAAAGAATAATATTGCAAAATCAGAAGGTGAAATTCATTTGCATACTTCGAAGGACTGGAAAATTGAACCTGAGATAATCCCATTTAATCTGGAAGGAAAGTATTCCGAAAAGACTTTCACAATTAAAATTACACCGCCGGAAATCAGCAGCGAAACCTTTCTGAACGTTGAAATAAATCTTGGCGGAAAAAAGTATAACCAATCAATTGTAGAAATTGTGCATCCGCATATTGAAAGACAGACATATTTCCCGGAATGCTCTATAAAACTTATTAAGCTTGATGTGAAAAAGAACAATGATAAAATTGGTTATATAATGGGATCGGGGGATGAAATACCTGAAACGCTTGAAAGTTTAGGATATAATGTTTCTCTTCTTTCGGATGAACTGTTAGAAAATATTGATCTCAATAATTATGATGTAATAATTTCAGGAATTAGAGCATATAACACCCGCGAAAGATTAGCGTTTGTTCAGCAGAAGCTTATGGATTTTGTTAAAAATGGCGGAACATATATTGTCCAGTACAATACGCCGCAGGATATGCTTGTTGAGCAAACCGGTCCGTATAAATTTAAAATTGGCAGAGACAGGATAACAGATGAAAATTCACAAGTAAAATTTATAAATCCGGATCATCAGCTTTTAAATTACCCCAACAAAATTACCCAATCGGATTTTTCAAATTGGGTGCAGGAGCGGGGACTTTATTATGCTGAAAACTGGGCAGCGGAATTTGAACCGGTTATTTCGGGTAACGATCCGGGAGAAAAAGATTTAACCGGAGGAATCTTATTCAGCCGATACGGAAAAGGGGTTTTCATTTATACCGGATTATCCTTTTTCCGGGAATTACCGGCTGGAATTCCAGGAGCTTACAGATTATTTGTTAATTTAATTTCGGCGGGAAGTTATGAAAGAAAAGAATAAAGATATATCTGCCGAGAAAGAACAACCGCCTTTTTTTTCGAGTTGGAATCAAGTTTATTTACTTGTTTTCTCTTTTCTAATTTTCCAAATAGTACTGTTTTATTTATTTACCCAATATTTTAGTTAAGCCGGGGACTAATGAGTTTTATCGATTGGCTTGTTCTTATTGGATTTTTAGCGTTTGTTACAATTTTTGGAATGTGGAAAAGCCGCGGGAAAAAGAATATACAAGATTACCTTCTTGCAAACAAAACAACTCCGTGGTATATGGTTACGCTTTCCATTATGGCAACACAGGCAAGCGCAATTACATTTCTATCAACGCCCGGTCAAGCTTATTCAGATGGAATGAGATTCATTCAATTCTATATCGGGCTTCCGGTTGCAATGATAATTCTTTCAATCACCGCAGTGCCAATTTATCATAAACTAAAAGTTTACACTGCCTACGAATACTTGGAACAACGTTTCGATCTTAAAAACCGTATTTTGGGAAGCGTTCTGTTTCTTATTCAAAGAGGACTTGCAACAGGATTTACAATTTTTGCACCGGCATTAATTATATCAGTAATTCTTGGATGGGACATTCAGCTTACAATTCTTGTTATTGGAGGAATTGTTGTTTTATATACAACTACCGGCGGAACTGATGCTGTAAATAAAACCCATCTTCTGCAAATGATAATAATTCTTTTTGGAATGGTTTCGGCATTTGTAATGATTATTAATTCTTTGCCATCAGATGTTTCGCTTTTAGATGCTACGCGAATTGCAGGAAAAATGGGTAAGCTAAATGTTATAACCTTTGATTTTGATTGGAAAGACAGATATAATTTCTGGTCTGGAATTTTGGGCGGAACATTTCTTGCGCTTTCATATTTCGGCACTGATCAATCGCAAGTGCAGCGGTACCTTTCGGGTAAATCGATTTCACAAAGCAGGCTTGGTTTACTAATGAACGGAATTGTTAAAATACCGATGCAGTTTGCAATTTTGTTTCTTGGTGCGATGCTTTTTGTATTTTATCAGTTTGTTATGCCGCCGCTGAATTTTAACAATGTTGTAACGGATAAAGTAAAGCAAAGTAATTATTCCAATGAATATGCCGCTCTTGAAAAAAGTTATGAAAATATTCACCAGTCTAAACAGGAACAGCTTCGCGAAATGCTTTCAGCAGAAAAAACCGGAAATGAAGCAAAACTTAATTCGATAATGCAAAAGTTGAACGAAAACAACTCCGCCGAAAAAGAAATTCGAAAAAAAACTGCCGAACTGATTAACAAGGCAAACCCGAAAGCTGATACAAATGATACAAATTACATATTTATAAGCTTTGTTATAAACTTTTTACCGGCAGGTTTAATCGGATTAGTTTTAGCCGCGATATTTTCGGCTTCAATGTCATCAACTTCGGCGGAACTAAACGCGCTTGCTTCTACAACTGTAATTGATATTTACAAACGGCTTGTTAAACCTGAAGCTTCTGAAAAACACTATTTGTTAGTTTCAAAACTCAGCACGGTTTTTTGGGGCATTTATGCAATTGCTTTTGCAATGTTTGCAAATAAACTCGGTTCTCTTATTGAGGCTGTTAA
>CAYTFZ010000133.1:0-5859 GCA_964437215.1 uncultured Melioribacteraceae bacterium
GCGGAGAGGGCGGGATTCGAACCCGCGGTAGAGTTTACCCCTACGACGGTTTAGCAAACCGTTGGTTTCAGCCACTCACCCACCTCTCCGGGTATTCAGCTGAAAAATATAAATAATCAATGTTTATTAAAGTTAAAAACATCAAAAACATATTAAAAAAGCATAAAAGTCCGATGTCATTTTTAGCCTTATTTTATCGGCTTGTAACTGCTATTGAGTTACTAATTGAATTATCACCTTTATTTGCTCATTTTGTAAAGAACTTATGTCGAAATATAGGCAAGGATAAAAGCATATCCAAAAACTATTTTTCTATTTTTTCAAAGTCGGGTTTATCGTCTTTAGGTTTATCGTCTTCAATTTCATCCGCAAGCTGATATTATAATTACTGATTTAATCCAAATATTATTTATCTATAAAAGCTTCTATTTACTTTATAAATTAAACCCAGATCGTAATTAAATTTTAACCCAAATCCATCATTAGATTATAATTCTCAACAACGGATTTAGTATAATTTATCTCATTCCTGCTTTACTGAAAAGCTCTTCTTTTGAAGTGTAATCGTTTAAATAATAAACTTTTATTCTGTTTCGGTTATTCGCCAGCCAGGTAAGTGAAATTTTAATTCTTTCAAGATTCTTTTTATCAGGTTCCGAAATAAGATTCAGTGTACCGGCATAGAAATCTTCAATTTCAGAAATAAACGTATCTTTTTTATCGGCAAGATGATCCTTAATAAAAACATTGCCTTTTTTTAAAAGAAGATAATCATTTTTATCAGCTCCTGAAATTTCCACCAGTACGTTTGAAAGATTTACAGGTTCAGCAAGTATGGAAGAACGCGTAATTTGCGAAAGTACAAGATTTATTGTGTCCCGGGTTTCGGCAGCTTCTTCGTATTTAAGTTCAGCTGATAATCTTTTCATTCTGTTTAAAAGCCTGTCCAGCGCAAACTGGTTTTGACCCGACAGGAATTCATAAACTCGTAAAAGTTCGCTGTTGTAATCCTTTGCATCGGGATTTATACAGGGAGCGAGGCATCTGTTTATTCCGGCAAGATAACATACTTTCCGTTTCTTTAATTCCTTTTCGGAACACTCCCTCATACTGAAAGTTTTTTGAATTATTTCCAAAAGGGCTTTGGAAGTTTCGCGGTTTGAATAGGGACCGAAATAATCATTTCCGTCAAAATCGAAATTCGTGGAAGTTTCGGGAATTGGAAATTGGTGCGTATTTAGAATCCGTATAAAATAACTTTGTGTGTATTTTTTAAGTAAAGAATTTTTTGCCGGTTTGAACTGTTTGATCAATTCAGCCTCGGCAAGCAGAGCGGTAAGTTCTGTATTTGTGATTTTATATTCAAGTTTATCTGCTTTCCGGATTATGTCTTTTGTTTTGCGAGGGGCAGAGGATGAAAAATAAGATCTGATGCGCGATTTAAGATTTTTGGCTTTCCCGATATAAATAATCTTGTCCGAGCTGTCCTTAAAAAAGTAAACTCCTGGATTTTGCGGGAGCGAATTATAATCCTCAATAAGTTTTTTCTTTACCATCAAATACGAAGAAGATTTTGGTGCGGAATTTCCCTGAAAAGATAGTAACCCGTCCAGACTTTTCACCGAATATTCTTCATCCAGAACGGTTAAAAATTTCAAAAGAATTTTTGCAGTAACCGAAGCATCTCCAAGCGCGCGGTGAACGCCTTTATGTCTTAATCGGAAGAATTTAACCAAAGAGCCGAGAGATTTACTGGGAAGTGAAGGATATAATTTACGGGCTAGTTTTAGCGTGCAAACCATCGGATTAACAGGGAAATCGTACCCGTTCCTTAAAAATTCCTGCTTTAAAAATCCATAATCAAATTGCAAATTATGTCCAACAACTACAGAATTTCCAATAAAAACACTGATTTTACTAACTATATCGCCGAACTCGGGCGCGTTGCAAACATCTTCGTTCCTAATGCCTGTAAGATTTGTTATAAAGTAAGGAATGTAGCATCCGGGATTTATAAAACTTTGAAAAGTATCTTCAATTTTGCCGTTACGCACTTTCACAATCCCGATTTCAATAACGCGGTTATTGATTGCCGATGTTCCTGTTGTTTCAACATCAAGAACGCAGTATTCGGCTTTTAAGGTTTCAATACTTTTAATTTCCATATTCGATATAGCTTGATCTTCCAAGTTTTTTTTTAATGGAGGTTCGTGTAATTCATTAAATAAAATTAAACACTTAAAATTAAAAAGAAATTAGAATAGAGGGAGGAATAAAATTAAAATATGATGGAAATATATGCAGAGACGCAAAATATCACGTCTCTGCTGTATTTCTTAACGTGTTAATGTAAAATATGCCGTATCGCGTATTGCCGAAGCAAAAATTCCAATTCCGTCGCCTGTAAAAATCTGATAAGGTTCGTGGAAATTCCCGTCAATTTCTTTCAACTCGAAATTGGTTTGATGAAACTGCCGGAAATTATAATCGCCTGCATAGGCAATTACTCGGTAATCCGAATAAAACCAAACATCAAAGTCTTTAATATCATAAAAGAACGTGCCTTTATATTTTGGATCGAGATGCGAGAGCCAATTATATTGCAAAAAGTAAGAATTAAAATTATCTTCTAAATCTTTAACACTCATATTCGGTTCAATATTATTGTCGTAAATAAAGTTATCTATTCCGGCGTTATTTGCAATTATCGAAAAAATGTAAAAATCCGTGCTGGTTGAAGGCGTAAACTCCAGGATGGGCAGATCCCCTTGATAACTGAACGAGCCGAGATTTTTCTCGAGCAATTTGAAACCAGATTGAGGCGTTCTGGTTTTGCCGGTTGCGCTAAGTTGTTTTGAATCTACCGTGGCGTAGATTTCGATTGTATATTCTTTATCGAATTCGGCAATAGAATTATCGAGATAATAGGTTTTTGTTACCGGATCGAACGAAAGAGGATTCCCATTGATTGAAGCAACTACATTATTTGCTTGAGGCGTAAGAAAAAGTCCGTCTTCTGTAACTTTTTCGTTTAATCGGAAGTTACGCTGGATTCTTATTCCTTCAATATTTTCACCGGGATAAATAAATGCTTCAACGGCAATTTTAGGAACATACTCAATTGATTCAACATCTACAGCAGGTTCTCCGCAAGCGGAAATTATTATTAAAAAAAGCAGAAAGATAGAATTATATATACTTAAGTTTTTCATATTTTCTCCGTCAGTTAAAATTTAATATTTACACCAATACTTGGCAAAAGCGGAAGCATAGTTGTTTTTGTTGCTTTTTGTGTTATTACGCCGTCCTTTAATTCCTGTTCGTAATCAATAAACCATACATTTTTTCTGTTCCCGAGATTAAATATTTGAATATACGGTGCAAGAGTCCAGCTGCCATAATCTTTTTCGTATGTAAGACTCAAATCAAGGCGGGAATAAGCAGGTAATTTGTAATTATTAATTGAACCCGGATATAGTTTATAAGCTTGCCCCAAATCTCCTGTTTTAGGAAGATTCTGCCAATCGGGCAGGGTATTATTATAATAGCCGGAATTAGGAACAGTTAAAGTTTGTCCCGAAGCATAAACGAAATTAATTCCAATCAGCCACCTCGAAGAACTTTTTTCGGGAGCAGAATTCCACTTTCCGCTGAAAAGACTTCCTATATCGGAATTAAGTACAAAATTTACAACATTTTCGCGGTTGTGGCGCGGAGTGAATTCTTTTGCCTGATTTATTACATCAAAAGTATATTTGGTTTCGGACCAGGAATAAGAAACCCATCCTGTAACAGCTCCTATATTTTTACGAAGCATTAATTCTGCACCGTATGATTTTCCATCGCCGCGGTTAAAAATATTTTTTGTGTCCTCAAAAACCGGACGCCCCATATTATCGTGGAAAGACGGCTCAATATAACTTGAAACTAATTGATTAAAAGAATAAATATTTTTGTAATTTTTATAATAAATATCGGCTTCCAATTCAACTATATCGCCGATTGCTCTTTGATAACCGAGAATGAAATGATCGGAACTTGAGTTTTTTGTGTATTTATCGGAAGAAGTCCAGATGCTTGCCATAAACGCACGCGGAATTCTATTCAAATATTGGTAATAACGTCCTGTTGCAAATTTAACGCTGCTTTCTTCATCAATTTTATATTTAACAGAGAAACGCGGTTCATAATTAATCGAGTTGGAATCGCTGTTGAAAAAATTAACTCTTAATCCGGTTTCAATTTCCCAGGAATCAGACGGTTTGTAAGAGGACTGAATATATCCTGTAGAAAGCTGTCTGTCGCGGTTAATATTTATCAATCCCTGATCCCATTCCTGCCTGTAAAGAAAATTAAGAACTTTATGCTCGAAACCGAACTTAAGATCTAAATTATTTGAGGCGAAATATTCCAAGGCTGCTTTAGCGGTATAATCTTTTATTTTATTATCTTCAGTCATACTGAATATTTTCGGCATATCAAAGCGCGAGCTGAAATTGGAAGTAGTAAACCAAAAATTACCGAAAAGCTTTTTGCCGAAAATATGCCGCCAGTTAACGCTTGTTGTTGTGTTTCCCCAGTCGTAATCAAATCCGAAAGATTCTTTTGCATCTTCATCCAACACAAAATTCAGGACATCCGAACTTTTAAAGAAACTGAGGGATAGTTTATCGTTTTGCCCGAGATCAAGAAATGCTTTCAAATGTCCGTCGTAAAAATAATAATCGGGCACGTCGTCAATCCATTTCGAATATGTCTGATCGATGTAAGTTCTTCTGAAAGAACCTGAAATTGAACCGAACGAACCAATTGGCGCCTGTAAAGTAGCGCTTGCGGAAAGCAGGCTTATATTAGCATCACCCTGAAATTTATTTCTATTTCCGTCCAGCTGGGTAACATCCAAAACCGATGAAAGCCTTCCGCCGTATTCCGCATTGAAACCGCCTTTAGAGATTTCAACTTTTTTTATTGAATTTGTATTAAAAGTGGAAAAAATACCGAAAGCGTGTTCCGGATTGTAAACATCAGTTCCGTCAATAAGAAAAAGATTTTGGTCGGGTGTTCCGCCGCGCACGTAAAGCGCAGAAGAAAAATCGGATAATGCCGTTATTCCCGGGAGAGTCTGCAATGCTCTTAAGAGATCGGCTTCAATCACTTTAGGAATCGCATTTACTTGTGCTTGAGACAGCTCAATTTTAGATATTGGTTTTGAGAATAGTTTTTTTGAAAGTTTTACGGAATCTGCCGAAACAACAATTTCTTCAGTCTCTAAAGCTGAGGTACTCAGCCGGAAAGTGTAAGTGTTGTTTTTTGAATCTTTAATTTCTAAATTTTTTGTTTGCGGTGTAAAACCCATATAACTTGCTGCCAAAACGTGTTTGCCAAAAGGTACATCGGGTATTACAAAATAGCCGCTTATATTTGTAGTAGCGCCTGTACCCACATCTTTTAAATAAACATTGGCCCCTATTAAAGCCTCGCCGTTGCTTTCATCATAAACAAATCCGCTTACATCGGCTTTTTGCGCCCACATTAATGAACTTAGCAAAATAAAAAGCAAAACAGCTTTTCCAACAATTAAGTCATACCACTTCATAGATCCTCTATATTATTATTATTTGGTTGCTAAAGATTAAAAGTATTAATGTATCTTACAGAAAAATACGACGCACTATGTCAATGTTTGTGCCAAGATAATAAATTCTTTTCGGACTTATTTTAAGCAGATTTTAAGATTTGCTGTATATTTTATAAAACAGTTTTGTGGGAAAAATTATACGGAATGAATGATTGATTAATGTTTCCCCATTTGCCTAAAACACTGGATTTGTTTATTTTCACAACCATTAAAAGCAGCTA
>CAYTFZ010000134.1:0-2651 GCA_964437215.1 uncultured Melioribacteraceae bacterium
CGAAATAAATGCTGCCATCTTGCAAATATTTGTCTCGGGAATTAAAACCGCATCATTTTTCATTAACGATTTTATTTTTACGGCATCATCAAAATCGCCCGGGCCCCAAAGAATAAGCATCTTAACATTGAAATTATCGGCAATGCCGTCGGCAAATTTTGCAAAAATATCGGCATCGCATTTTTTGGATTGCCAGCCGCCGCTTGGAGAAATACCGCAAATTGCTGTTTTGCCGGGAAATTTATCCTTAATAAAACTTCGTGCAAAATCCATATCGGTGTTGTTAATTCCGAACAAAAGATGGCTTGAGCTATGCGATAAATTTAATTTTTTCAGGAATTCGAGATGAAGCTGCGCCGCGTGAAATTTTCCGCGTTCTTCAGGTCCTTTTAAATTATAAGCATAATTCCTGCCTTTATAAGGAAATCCCGCTCTGTATTTTGCTCCGCTGAAAAAAGTAAGCAGGGCAGTAGCAGGATTGCTGTAGAAATCGAAAATTATATCATAATTTCTTTTACGGATTTCTGAAATCTGTTTAATTCTGTTTGCCAAAGATTTCTTTCTGAAAATAATCACTTCTTTTATCAAAGGAATATTTTCAAGGAAATAATTACTCGGTTTTTCCGTTAAAAAATCGATATCAGCTTCAGGAAAATCTTTTTTAAGATTTTCCAAAACAATTGTGGACAGGACAACATCACCTATACCGCGGAGTTTGATAATTAAAATCTTACGGATTTTATCTTTTTCAATCATTTATTCTTTAACGGATAATTTTGATGAACCGTTTATCTGAAGCAATATTCCGGCAGCAAGCAGAAGAATATTCTCGAATATTTTTGTTAATCCTACTTTTTGCGCAGCTGCTGTGCCGAAACAGCCGCAGTCTATGTTAAGTCCTCTTGCCAAAGCCGAAATAACTATTGCTATAAATAATATCAGCAGAAAATTAAAAACAAGAGCGGTTTCTTTTACAGAAATTCCAAACAGCATCAGGATGCCGGCAAATACCTCGAGCCAAGGCAGAAAAACAGCAATTATATTTATGGAAAAATCTGGGAATAACCTGTAATTATCAATTGAAACGCTGAAAGACGAGGGATCGGCAATTTTTTCAATTCCAGCAAAAATGAATACTGAGGCAACAGTCAATCTTAAAATTAGAAGGAAATATTCGTTATGAAGCATCCGTTTCATTTTGATATTCCTTTTTCAATCGGCATATTGCTGTTTTTCCATTCGTTCCAGCCGCCTAAATAAACATATATATCTTCAAATCCCATTTTAGCTAATTTTTGGTAGAGTCTCACGCTTGTATCGCAGTCATCACCGCCGCAATAAATTATGTAGGAATCACTTTTATCAAGCTTTTTTATATCTTTTTCGTAGCTGTCGGAATCGTATTCCGGAATATTTACCGAACCTTTAATATGCCCGTCGGAAAAATCCCATTTATCACGCGCATCAATAAAAACCACGCCAAGATTGAAAAGCTTTTCCGCTTTTGTAAATTTAACTGCTTTTATTTTATCGGAGCTTATTTTTTTGCCTGCTTCATTTTCAAAAACAATTTCCGGTCTTTCAATTGTTAAAGGGATACTGTTTTTGGAAAAATTATTATATGCAAACGAAAACAGCGCGCTGAAAATAACAAGGATGAAAATTGTTTTAAACTTCAGTTCCTTCAAATTAAACCTGCTCTTTATCATCAATAAATTCGCAATTATCCGGAATTTCCGGTTTTACAAGAACAACATTTTCTTTAAGTACCTGCACCTGTCCCGGAGGCATTCCTTTCTTTTTAACCACATATTTTGCAAACGTATATATAACAGGCGCAACAGAAGAAGTTTTTGCTTTGCTGTGAAATGCTGCTACCGAGGCGGCTGTTTTAATAATATTTTTAGGAACAGCTTCCTTTTTATTTTCGTATCTTAAAACTACATGCGAACCGGCAACAGACCGTGCATGGAACCAATAATCGTTTTGTTTGGCAAACTTAATGCTTAGTTTATCGTTGCTTTCGCTGTCTTTTCCAACAAAAAGCTGATACTTTCCTTCAATTAAATATTGCTTAAATCTTATTTTTTCTTCATACTTGTTGTTCATCTTTACGGAAGTCTTTCTTATTTTTAATTCGTCGGCAATTCTTTCAAGTTCTTTCGGGTTATCTTCGTTCTGAATTGTTTCTGATATTCTTTTTAATTTATCGTAACGCTTTAAGCTGTTTTTGTACAGTTCTTTCGATATTTCGTAATTCTGTTTCTCGTCGCGCGATTTTTCAAAATAATAATCTATATTCTGCTGCGGTGATTTTTTCGAATCCAGCTTTATTATTTTTAATTCATTGTTTTCAATATTCTGCACTTCTGCAGAATCGGAACCTTTAACAAGTTTATGCCGGTTCATCAATAAAAGATTTCCGCATTGTTTGTATTCGTTTTCACGCGATCCTTTGTTGATACGCACTTTTAAATTATTAAGTTTATTAGCCGTTTTCGACATCTCTGTATCAATAAATTTAACAAGAACTGTTTTTATATCCGAAAGTCTGTTCTTTTTGTAAAATTCTTTAAGATAAAAATTCAACGCCTCAATATAGTTATTGAAACAACTAATTTCAGCAGAAACATTTGCGGTTATCCAAGGTT
>CAYTFZ010000134.1:2751-5780 GCA_964437215.1 uncultured Melioribacteraceae bacterium
TGCGTTTCGTTAAGCAGCGTTTTTATTGAAGTAAGCTCGTTTTCGCTTAGTTTTTTAAATGTTTCAATTTCACCTGAGTTACTTAAAGCAACAACATTTGTTAAGCTGCCTCTCATTAAAAAGTAAATGCACGATTTAGCAAGTTTTATTAAAATAATTCTGTCCGATTCGGCAATAAAAATGCCTTCAATTTTATCGGGCAAAAATCTGCCGAAAAAACTGAAAGTGTTTTTTTTTGCTTTCCGGTGAGTATCGAGCAAAGTTAAATACGACTGACTGCTGTCGGTAGAAATAAGTATATGATTTTCACTCCGGTTATTATCGCCAAAACGTAATAGCAGTTTGTCCTTTTCCTGAGTGAAAGTTTCGTAAACAGTTTTATTTATAAGCAGACCGGAAATTTCGCTAACAAGTCTGTTAAGATATAAGTAGTTTCTGTACATTTATTCAGTTGCAGCTTTAAGTTTTTTTAGTGCAAACCTTATCATCAGTGCGCCTAAAAAAGCAAATACAACAAGGAGCAGAAAGAACTGCCAAAGCTCCCAGTTTTGATAAAACCTGCCAACAAACCCCGATAAATAATTTCCGATTGCAGTTGCGCCGAACCAGCCGCCCATCATCAATCCTTTAAGTTTGGGCGGTGCAACTTTAGATACAAATGATAATCCCATCGGACTGAGATGAAGTTCAGCAATAGTAATCATAAAATACGTTCCTATTAAATAAAACGGAGACACTGTAATTGATGATGCGCTGCCGTTAAGTGAATGTACAGCCGGCAACCCGAAAGAAACAAACATCATTATCAGGAAAGAAATACCGGCAAGAAACATTCCTATGCCGATTTTTGCAGGAGATGACGGTTCTTTTTCTTTTTTATTCAAAAATCCAAAAAATTTAATTAACAATGGAGTAAGAAGTACAATAAACATAGGGTTAAAAGATTGAAATTCTTCAGGGGAAATCCGGTTTTGATTACTGTATGATAAATATTTTAAAATTACGACAGTCAATCCCGCTACTATAAATATTAAATTTATAAAATTGTCTTTTGCGGTTTTCTTTTTATTAAACAGACCTGCAATGCCCAATAAAACAATTATAATAGAAACAAGAGTAACAACATCAAAAAGCAGAAAGGTAAGTTTGTTTACGTTTTGGTGGGTAAAATCCCTTGCAAACAATGAGAGGGCTGCTCCGTTCTGTTGAAACGCCATCCAGAAGAAAATTACTATACCGAAAATTGTAATTAGAGCAAGTATTCTGTCCTTTTCCTGCTTAGGAGTAAGAACAATATCCTTTTCCTCATTTAAGGTATTCTTGGATTGATAATCGGCAGAAATATAATATTTCTGGAAAATAAGAAAAACCAAAACAGAAATAATCATTCCGGCTGATGCAATTCCGAAAGCTGCATTGTATCCTGTTGCAAGCGAAAGTCCGAAATTATTCATCATATAATCTTTTATGCCCGAAGCAGCAAAAGGAGCGAAAAAAGCACCGACATTAATTCCCATATAAAAGATATTAAATCCTGCATCTTTTAACGATTTTTCCGCGTGTCCGTATAAATTTCCAACAAGAACAGAAATATTTGCTTTGAATAAGCCATTACCTAAAGCAACAATTGCAAGTGCAAAATATAAAAACAAAGGTTCACTTGTGGGGGTAGCCATTAAAGCATATCCAACGCACATAATAATTGCGCCAATTGTAATGGTTTTTCCGTAGCCAAGAATATTATCTGCCAGCCAACCGCCAAAAACAGGCGTAAAGTAAACGCCGGCTAAAAATATTCCATAAACATTTGTGGCAGTTGCTTCATCCCACTTAAAATTTTCCTGAAGGTAATAAACAAATACAGCAAGTGTTGTGTAAAAACCAAATCGTTCCCACATTTCGGTAAAAAACAGGACTTTTAATCCTTTTGGATGTCCTTCAAACATTTCGATCTCCCGGTTTGCCTATAAATTAGCAGATTATTTATAATTTTACATTAAATTTACTGTGCAATATAAAAAAATATGCTCCATATTGAAAAGGGAAGTTGTTACAAAAAATTGCTTTTAATATATTTACAAAATGAAAAAATTATTAAAGAAAATATTGATATATGCCGCTATTATTTTTGCGGCTGTTATGTTGCTGCTTTTAACATTCGATAACGTTTATATGCCTTGGGTAGTAAATGAAGACGAAGTTACTGTTCCAAGCGTTATCGGTTTAACAAAAGAACAGGCAATAATTAAACTGAAAGACGCCAATTTAAATCCTATTGAAGAAGAACCCCGCGTTAACGATAAGGTTGAAAAAGGGATTGTCTTTTTTCAGAAACCTGTTTCGGGAGCCGTAGTTAAGGAAAACAGGAGAGTTTACTTTTGCATCAGCGGCGGCGAAAAGCTTGTAAAAATGCCGGTGTTGGAAGGGAAAACTTTACGGGACGCTAAAATTACAATTGAACGGTACGAACTTAAATTAGGAAAGGTAATTGAAGTTGAATCCGAATATCCCGAAAACACTGTAATCGGACAAAGCTTAAAAGAAGGCAGAAATGTTGCCCAGGGTGAAGAGGTGGATATAGAAATAAGCATCGGACCGAAACTCGGACAAATACGCGTGCCTCAGGTTGTGGGGCGTTCGCTTACTGAAGCCGAAAAAATTATTCGGAACAATTCGCTTGTACCCGGTGAAATTACCTATGTTAATTCGCCCGCATTGTTACCTAACACTATAGTTATTCAGTATCCTGCCGAAGGGAAACTTGTTGCAATAGGCGACAGTGTTTCGCTGGTTGTAGCAAAGGATTAGAGAAAATTTATGAAATACATTGCCCCATCTTTATTATCTGCCGATTTTGCTAATCTTGCACAGCAGATAA
This sequence comes from uncultured Melioribacteraceae bacterium, assembly GCA_964437215.1. GTDB lineage: Bacteria > Bacteroidota > Ignavibacteria > Ignavibacteriales > Melioribacteraceae > JAAYAN01. Next base: position 5,630 of record CAYTFZ010000134.1, read on the forward strand.
GAACCGCTGAAATAGGCGGCGCTGATATTATTCACTGTGATGTTATGGACGGACGATTTGTGCCGAATATAACATTCGGTCCTTTTATTGTTGAAGCTGTCCGGCGGGTTACTAAACTTCCGCTGGATGTTCATTTAATGATTAAAGACCC
>CAYTFZ010000135.1:0-5759 GCA_964437215.1 uncultured Melioribacteraceae bacterium
GTAAAGGAGTAGCCCAGAATCTGTCGCGCGAAAGAGCCCAGTCTTTATTATCTTCAAGCCAGTTTCCAAATCTGCCGCTGCCTACTTCGGGCGGACACCAATTTATTCGCTTGTTCAATTCTACCATTTTATCGGCAATTGATGTAGTTTTAATAAACCAGGATTCGCGGGCATAATAAATTACCGGAACATTATCAAATCTCCAGCTGAAAGGATACGAGTGGGTGATAGTCTCTTTTTTATAAAGATTTCCCATTTCCTTAAGCTTTAATATTATTGCCGGATCGGCATCTTTTACAAATTGACCTTTGAAATCCGTAATGTCTTCGGTAAAAAGTCCGCCGCGTGTAACCGGCTGTAAAAAAGGCAAATCGTTTTTCTTCGAAAGTTCATAGTCGTCTGCACCAAATGCAGGAGCAATATGAACAATTCCCGAACCGTCTTCTGTACTTACAAAATCGCCTGTAACAACATAAAATGCTTTTTTATTTACCGGAAGATATTTAAACAGCTGTTCGTATTCCAGCCCTGCAATATCTTTTCCTTTATATTCACCGATAATTTGGTATTCTTCTTTTATTACTGAAAGTCTTTCCTTTGCAAGAATAATGATTCTTTCGTCAGTGCGGATTTTAACATAATCAATTTCTGCACCTACAGCAAGAGCAACGTTAGAAATCAACGTCCAAGGAGTTGTAGTCCAAACAAGGAAATACATATCTTCATTCCCGGTAAACGAAGATTCTTTCAATTTCATAAAGACATAAACGGAAGGATCTTTAGTTTCTTTGTAACCGAGAGCAAGCTCGTGCGAAGATAATACGGTTTCGGACCGTGGACATTGCGGAACAATTTTATAATCTTTAAATATTAATCCTTTATCGAATAATTGTTTTAGCGACCACCAGACCGATTCGATATATTCATTTGTACAAGTAATATAAGCATCCTGCAAATCAATCCAATACCCCATCCGTTCGGTCATTTTTTCCCACATATCTTTGTAAGTAAAAACCGATTCGCGACAGGCTTTGTTATATTTTTCTACTCCGAATACCGGAATTTCGCTTTTATTTTTAATTCCAAGCTGCTTTTCAACTTCTATTTCAACAGGAAGTCCGTGCGTATCCCAGCCGGCTTTTCTGTAAACCCGGAAACCTTTAAGTGTTTTGTATCTGCACACAAGATCTTTTAAAGTACGCGCCATAACGTGGTGAATTCCAGGTTTTCCGTTGGCTGTAGGCGGACCTTCGTAAAATGTAAACGGCTTATTTTCATCTCGCGAGGAAATGCTTTTTTCGAATATTTTGTTTTCTTTCCAGAATTCTAATACTTTTGCTTCAATTTCGGGGTAACTTATTTTTTCGTTGTATTGCTTAAACATTTTCGGTAAAACCCTTTATCATTAATAATCAGTCTTTTTCGTTTTCGTATTTTCTTAATATTTCTCTTTCAATCTGCAGCAATTCCTGTAGCTGCTGATCCACTCTGTTTTTTCTATTTATTATATCAGCAGATTTTTTTTCTGCTTCCAAAACAATTTTTTCTGCTTTAATTTTTGCTTCTTCAAATAAAAGTATTGCTTCTTTCCTCAAATTGCTGGTCTCGCCTTCGTATCCTTCTGTTTTATTCCGAAGTTCAGCGTTTTCCTGCTGAAGTTTATATGTTTCTTCAACAGCCATTCCAAATAATCCCATTAAACCAAGAGTTATATTTCTTAAAGTGTAAAGAATTATATTTTCAACAAGCAGACTTCCCGGATTAAAAAAGTTTTCGAAAAATGATACAAATAACAGGCTTATTATTGATGTAGCAACTATTACAGCAAAAGTAATTTTTCCGCCAAATATCCATCCGAGCGTTTTGTTAATAAGCCATCCGCACGCAAATGCAAACAACGAAAGAATAAACCAGACAGAAAAATTTGCTGTACCTGTTTCAAAAATGCCGGGATTAAGAAAGTTAGAAGAAAACATTATTAAGGCTAAAAGTGCCGGCGAAAGATAATACAGAATTTTTTTATTTTTCACAGATTTTTTATAACCTCTTTCATTATTAAAGTCATTTTCGGTTCGGCAGTCATTGCGGCAGCAATAATTTCATCAACATTTGTCGGTTTCAGCGATTCAGGAAAACATTCGTCAGTTATTATGCTAAATCCTAAAACTTTTATTCCCATATGATTTGCAACTATATTTTCAGGAACTGAAGACATTCCGACTACATCTGCCCCGGCAGCCCGTAAAAAACGGTATTCCGCACGTGTTTCAAGGTTTGGTCCCGGTACGGCGGCATATACTCCTTTTTGAACTTTTATTTTGTTTTCTAAAGCAGTTTTTTCAGCAAGCTCAATCAATATTTTTGAATATGGTTCGCTCATATCAGGAAATCTGGGACCGAGTGAATCCTCGTTTTTGCCGATAAGAGGGTTATCGCCAAGTAAATTTATATGATCGGTCATAATCATTAAATCGCCTTTTCTGAATAAAGGATTCATTCCTCCGCAGGCGTTTGACAGTAATAAGTTTTTCACTCCCAAAAACTTCATCACTCTTACCGGATAAGTAATTTGTTTCATTGAATATCCTTCGTAAAAGTGAAATCTTCCCTGCATCGCGACAACATCTTTATTGCCAAGTTTTCCAAAAATTAATCTTCCTTTGTGCGATTCAACAGTTGATAAAGGGAAATGAGGTAAATCCTGATAATCTATCTCTGCTTCAATTTTAATTTCTTTTACTAATCCGCCTAAACCAGTACCGAGAATAATCCCTACAGGAAAATTTTTACTTATTTTTGTTCTTATTACAGCAAGTGTTTCATTTATTTTATTAAGCAAATCACTCATAAAATACTCTCTACAATTTCATCTACATTTATATCGCCCGAAGCTTTAGCAGGTTTTTGTTCTGCAATATGCTCTACTGTTGTAACAGTTTCTTTATTAAAATTAATAATTTCAGTCTGAGTATCAATAACAGCTTTTATTTTTGCAATTAAAAGCCGTTTTTCGTCACGTAATTTTAAGATTGTGTCGCGTAACTCGTTTGCAGTTTCTTTTGCTTTTTCAACAATCTGGGCAGCTTTAAGTTCTGCTTCTTTAACAATCAATGCTGCGTGTTTTTTTACTGAATCCATAGATTTCGATGAGGATTCCTGAGTAGATATAAGAGTAGCTTGAAGTGTTTTTTCAATTTTTTTATACTGTCTTATTTTTTCAACAGCTGCATCTAACTGATTTTGAATTTCATCCTTTTCTTTTCTCAGCATTTCAATTTCCGAAGCTACCTGTTCAACAAAAGTATCAACTTCGTCTGCATCGTATCCGCGCATTTTTTTGTTGAAAAGTTGTTTTCGTATAATGTCCGGTGAAAGTCTCATCTTTTTACCTCTTTAATATTTTCTTTCCCCAAAAATCAAGCTTCCTATTCTTACCATAGTACTGCCTTCTTCAATGGCAAGTTCAAAATCGTTACTCATTCCCATCGATAATTCTTCCAAGTTATAACCTCTTTTATTTAGATCTTCTTTCCACATTCTGGTCTTTTCGAAACATTTCTTTATTATCGATTTATTCTCTGTAAACGGAGCCATTGTCATAAGTCCGCATATTTTAATATTTTCAAGTTTGTTACAATAATCAGTAAATTTCAGAAGTTCTTCAAAATTTCTTATTCCGTATTTTGATTCCTCTCCCGAAGTATTTACTTCAACAAGAAGTTTCTGAACTTTATTAAGTGCTTCCATACGCCGGTTTATTTCGTATGCAAGTTTTTCCGATTCTACAGAATGAAGCATTTCTACATTTCCGGCAATATATTTAACCTTATTTGTTTGAAGATGACCGATAAAATGCCAAAAAACACCGTCTTTAATAATTTCAGATTTTTCTTTTAATTCCTGCGCTTTATTTTCACCAAAATGAACTAAACCGGATTTTTTGGCTTCAATTATTAATGCCGCCGGATGCGTTTTTGAAACAGCAATCAATCTTACATCTTTTTCAAAACGCCCGCAATCGCTGCATTTTTGAATTATTTTTTCCCTAACCAGGGTAATATTTTCTGAAATCATATTTTTATTTAAGAATGGGAATGTATCTTTTTTGAGCTCAAAAGTCAACGAAAAAAAAGTTCTATATGCTTGAAAAAAAAGAAGGGGATGTTAATTCCCCTTCTTAAATGTTTATCAGCTGCAGCCTGTTGTAGCACCGCATGTTGTGCACTTCAGGCAAGTACCGTTCCGCACCATTGTCATACTTTGGCATTCGGGACAAATATCTCCGGTATATCCTCTTGTTTTGGCATTTTCTATCATTTTTACTATCACGTTACTTTGAGTTTTTGCCTCAGCTTTAACATTGCTTCCTGGCTGTACTGGCAGATTATTTTTAGACCGTTTATCTAATTCAATCATACGTTCGCTAATTATTTCTTCGCTTTCATACTCCGGTTCAATAAAAGCTCTGTAGTCTTTTTCTTTATCCGAAAGGTTTCCGGAATCTACATGCGAAAGATCATTTCTGCCTAAATATGTAACAGCCAAATCACGGAAAATATAGTCAATAACTGAGGTAGCCATTTTAATTCTGTCGTGTCCCGAAACCATTCCGCTGGGTTCAAATCTTGTAAAAACAAAAGCATCTACAAATTCTTCGAGAGGCACACCATGCTGCAAACCAAGAGATATTGATATAGCAAAACAGTTAAGCAAACTTCTGAAAGCAGCTCCTTCTTTATGCATATCTATAAATATCTCGCCAATTTGTCCATTTTCGTATTCCCCTGTCCTAATATAAACAGATTGTCCGTTAATTTTAGCTTTTTGAGTATAACCTTTTCTTCTATCTGGAAGTTTCCGTCTTTTAGCTATATAACGGTGAATAATTTTTTCTGCAATTTTTACTATATCATTTTCTTCTTTAAGCACATTAATTTCTTCTGCTTCTTCCGATGTAACAGTATTTAATGGCTGTGATAATTTGGAACCATCTCTATAAAGCGCATTTGCTTTAAGTCCAAGTTTCCAGCTTTTCATATAAGCATCTTTAATATCGTCAATAGTTGCATCGTTTGGAAGGTTTATTGTTTTAGAAATTGCTCCGGAAATAAATGGCTGAGCTGCACTCATCATTTTTATATGTGCATGAGGAAGTATGTAGCGAGTTCCTTTTTTACCGCATTTATTAGCGCAATCGAATACAGGATAATGTTCGCGTTTTAGGAAAGGAGCTCCTTCAATTGTCATCGTTCCGCAAACATAATCGTTAGCCGAAGCTATTTCTTCATTTGTAAAACCTAAAAAGCTTAGTATATTAAAAAACGGATCGTTCAGCTGTTCTTTAGATAAACCGAGTTTATTTATACAGAAATCTTCACCTAATGTAAATTTATTAAAAGAGAAAGTGAGATCGAAAGTTGTTGGTAAAGATTTCTCTATTCTTTCAAGTATATCCGAATTAAATCCTTTTTCTTTTAAAGATTCAAAGTTAATATAAGGACATCCTTCAAGAGTTCCCGTTCCTTTTGCATACTTTACAATTTCATTTATTTGTTCGCTGTTGTATCCAAGTTTTTTCAAAGCCGGCGGTATCGATTGATTAATTATTTTAAAATATCCGCCTCCGGCAAGTTTTTTGAATTTAACTAAAGCAAAATCAGGTTCAATTCCAGTAGTATCGCAGTCCATCACAAGTCCAATTGTGCCGGTAGGAGCAATAACTGTTACCTGAGCATTTCTTACTCCGTATTGTGAAGCCA
>CAYTFZ010000136.1:0-4469 GCA_964437215.1 uncultured Melioribacteraceae bacterium
CAATAAATTTATCTAAAAAAACATACCGGATAATTAAACAGAATCTTTTTTGGGCTTTCTTTTATAATGCGCTTGGAATTCCTTTGGCTGCTCTAGGAATGTTAAACCCGATGATTGCAGCACTTGCAATGTCATTCAGTTCTGTGTTTGTGGTTAGCAATTCGTTGAGGTTAAAGAGGATAAAGATTTAATGTCTGAAATTATTTTTCTTTCACAAATTCACTTTTTATAACGTAGGTGATACAAACATTGCATCACTTGCAAAAAATCAGACCAACATTCTTAATTGACGTGATGCATATATGCATCACCTACAAATTATTTCTATAACCCATCTAAGTTTTCATGGTCACCCTTTTCTAATTCCCATTTTAACGGATTTAGCTCGATATATTTTCTAATTTTATAAAGTTCTTTATCATTCCTGATTATTCTATCATAATACGATTTTTGCCAAATCTTTCCATCAAACTTCGAAATGTTTTTTATATCAATTGTACATTGACGCTTAAATTGTTGAATTACTTTTGAAACAACCATCTTTGTTCTGTCAAAACTATTGTCATTTTCAGGTTTGCTATTCACAATTAAAACCAGATGGATATGGTTTGGCATTACAACAAAATAGTCCAATTCGCAGTTTTTAAATATTTTTGGGATATTCAGGATGTTGGTTTGAACTCTTTTACCTGCTTCATTGAGAATTACTTTATTTTCAATTATTTTTCCAAATATTTCAATATGCGAAAAAGTAGAGATGGTTAAAAAATAATAACCTTGATTGGAATAATCGAAAGTCTTTAATCTGTTTGATTTGTTGAGAAACATAAAAACTCTCAATATCAGATTGTAGTTTATAGATTATAAAACATTAACACTTTGTTTGGGGATTGAATCATTTTATTTTTTACAGGTGATGCAAACCTTGCACCACCTGCATTATAACAAAATATTATTTCTCTTTCAGCAGTTCTTCCATTGTATCAAGTAATTGGTTCATTTTCTTAACAACTGCTAAAATCGGTTCCGGAGTTGTCATATCTAATCCGGCATCTTTTAAAACATCAATCGGATATTTTGATTGCCCTGCTTTAAGAAAATTAAGATATTTATCAATTGCCGGCTGACCTTCTTTTTTGATTTTTGCTGTTAAAGCTTCGCTTGCGGCAAAACCAGTTGCATACTGGAAAACATAAAAATTATAATAGAAATGAGGTATACGCGACCAAGAATATGTTTCTTCCTCGTCAACAACCATCTCGGGTCCCCAGTATTTCTGATAAATTTCACCATATTTTTCAGATAGATTATCGAAATTCAGAGCATCACCTTTTTCCGTTGTTTCATTAACATACTGCTCAAATTCAGCAAACATTGTCTGTCTGTAAAATGTAGTAGTTATATTATTCAAATATTTTTCAATCAAAGCAAGTTTTTGGTTCTTACTTTTGGCGTTTTCAATCAAATAATCAAGCAGCAACGCTTCATTTGCAGTTGAGGCTATTTCTGCAAGGAAGATAGAATAATCTGCATAAGGAAATGGCTGAGTGTTTCCGGTATAATACGAATGCATATTATGCCCCATTTCGTGTGCAAGCGTAAATACATCGTTTAACTGGTTGTTCCAGTTCAATAAAACATAAGGATGAACACCATAAGTTGAACCGGATGAATAAGCGCCGCTTCGTTTGTTAGGGGTTTCATAAACATCAATCCACCTGTTATTATAGGCGTTTTTTAAGTCGGCAATATATTGTTCGCCCATAGGCTTCAAAGCTTGTAGAGTCATTTCCTTACCTTTTTCGTAATCATATTCATCCTTTTCAGAAGGAAATAAAGTTACATAAGTATCGTAAGTATGCAGCGAATCAATTTTAAGATATTCTTTTTTAATTTTTGCCCATCTGTGCATCGGAGCAAAATTATTATTAACAATTTGCACTAAATTATCGTAAACAGTTATCGGGATATTATTTCCATCCAGTGCTGCTTCTCGGGCTGAATTATATTTCCTTGCTTTAGCATTGAAAATGTTCGCTTTAATATTTCCGTTAAAAAGCGAAGTGATTGTGTTTTTATACTTTTTGAAAGGGATATAAAAACCGCGGTAAACTCTTTCACGGAAAGCTCTGTTGCTAGAATACATTGCTGCGTAATATCTTCCATGAGAAATTTGAATATCGTTTCCGTTTTCATCCTTTACACTCGGGAATTCGATATCGGCATTTTCGAACATACTGAAAGTATTGTATGGAACTTGCAACACCGGAGAAACAAGCGACATGAGTTCTTCCTGTTCTTTTGGAAGAGTATGTGCTTTCATTCTTACGATATTATCAATCGCTTGTCTGTATAATCCTAAATCTTTGTTCTCAGATAGGAATTTATTCAATTTCTCTTCTGGGATTGAAAGAATTTCGGGACGCATAAATGAAGTTGCCGCACCTATAGTTGAGAATAAAGTTGTTACTTCATCACTCATGGACTGATATTTAGTAACTTTCAAATCGAGGTCTTTTGCTAAATTCGAATAAAGTGCAACTCTTTCGAGTTTAATACTTACTTCATCATCAAACTTCAAACACTTTAAAAGCATTTCAGCCGATTCGCCAAGTTTACCATTGAACTCACTATAACCTTCGGCTTGCTCCTTCACCCACTCAAAATCTTTCCTCCAATCATCTTCCGTTTGATAAATATCCTTTAAATTCCATTTGTATTTATTATCAATTTTGTCACGCGAAATAAGTCCGCCGGAATTTTCTCCCTCTTGAGAATAAACAAAAGTACCATTGAAAAGTAACATAATTGCAACCACCATAATTAAATAATTGAAAAATGTTTTTATTGATTTCATAATATTTCCTTTATTTTAAAATATTAGTTCAAATGTAAGGAACTATTTTGCCGAAATCCACGATAAATTACGCCAACTGAATTATTAAAAATAATAATAAAATTTCTTTTTTGCCGGAAGATATTCAGGTGTAAATCTCGCATCATTATTAATGCTTTTAAATTTACTTTTTTACTGTATTATGTTTATTATTAGGCTTTAAAAAAAGGAAGACAAAATGAGTGTAAACACAGCCGAAGAAAAATTATCGTGGAAATTTCCCAAGGATTTTTGGATTGCAAATGTGCTTGAACTTTTTGAAAGGGCGGCATATTATGGATTTTTCATCGTGCTTACTTTATTTCTCACTGATATTGTCGGTTTTAATGATATAGAAACAGGAATAATTGCAGGACTTTTTTATGGCGGACTGTATTTACTTCCTCCTTTTGTAGGCGCTTATGTTGATAAAATTGGATTCAAAAAAGGACTTATAATTGCTTTCAGTCTTTTAACTACCGGATATTTCTTTCTCGGCATAACTTCTTCAAAAGTTTTCGTTCTGTTCTTCCTTTTAGTTTTAATGGTTGGCGCTTCGTTTATAAAACCACTGATAACCGGAACAGTTGCTAAAACAACTACAGAAAAAAACCGGGCACGCGGATTTTCCCTCTTTTACTGGGTTGTAAACATCGGAGCATTTTCCGGTAAAACTTTTGTGCCTTACATCCGCCAGGGAATTGGATTGGAATATGTGAACTTTTTCTCAGCCTTTTGTGCATTTTTAGCGTTATTATTCGCTTTGTTTTTCTATAAAGAACCGGATAATACATCTTCTGGGAAAACTCTTGAAGATGTATTAAAAGCTTTAATTGCAATATTTTCAAAGCCCAGACTAATAATCCTTACATTAATAATTGCAGGATTTTGGCTTATTCAAGCGCAACTATATGCCACTATGCCAAAGTTTGTTATACGAATGATTGGCGAAAGCGCAAAACCCGAATGGCTTGCAAATGTTAATCCTTTTATAGTGGTTGTTTTTGTCGTTCTTATTACACAATTAATGCGCAAATTTCACTCTGTTACTTCAATGCTTGTTGGAATGTTAATTATGCCGGTTTCAGCTTTTTCAATGTCGCTCGGTCCCTGGCTCGAAAATTTATACGGAAATTCAATTTCCCTTGGTTTTGCCAATCTGGTTTTTCATCCATTAACAATTATGATGGTTGTAGGAATAATTTTGCAAGGACTTGCAGAATGTTTTATTTCACCCCGCTTTTTGGAATATTTTTCTCTTCAAGCTCCTAAAGGTGAAGAAGGACTTTACTTGGGATTCAGCCATTTGCATTCTTTCTTTTCGGCGATAATCGGTTTTTCACTATCGGGATTTCTGTTAGATAAATATTGCCCGGATCCTTCAACTTTACCAGCGGGACTAACCGAAATGCAAAAAGCCGCTTACTATTCCGATGCGCATTTTATTTGGTATTATTTTGCCGGCATCGGAATTATTTCGGCAATTTCGCTTTTAATTTTCAGGATTGTAACGAAAAAAATTGACGGGAATTAACTTTCAGCAGTTTTCCTGCTTTTAGCTAACGCGATAAAAAAAGCCGAACTTACATAAACT
>CAYTFZ010000136.1:4569-5741 GCA_964437215.1 uncultured Melioribacteraceae bacterium
AGCAGTTTTCCTGCTTTTAGCTAACGCGATAAAAAAAGCCGAACTTACATAAACTGTTAATATGATAAAACTTAGATGAAGTGATTTTAATTCGGCGATAAAGCCTAAAATCACCGGTCCTAAAAGAAACCCGATATTTGTAGTTGCTGCAACAAACGAAACTCCGTCTTCTGTTTTTATGCCCTCAATTCTCGAAGCCAGCCGGTAAACTTCGGGTACAACCACCGAAAATCCTAATCCTACAACAAAAAAACCAAAAATAGAAACGATAGGATTAATTATTAAAACCAGCAGGAAACCAGATATTCCAACTAAACTTGAGTACATTATCAGTTTCCACGAACCTAATTTTTGGCTTAAAGAATCGCCGGAAAAACGACCTATCATCATAGCAAAAGCAAATGCCGAATATCCGAAACCGAGAAATTTACCGTCAATATTTATGATTTTTTTAAGATACAGAGCGCTCCAATCGGCAACCGCTCCCTCGGAAACCATTACTACCAGTCCCGTAACAGCTATTATAAACAGCGGTTTGAATAATTTTGTCTTTTGTTTTTTTTCAATTACGGTGTCGCTTTTGCGGGCATAATAGTGGTGTTTCAATTTGGTTTGAATTATCAGAATAATAGTTACAAGAATTGAAATATGCAGAATAGGGTTTTCTAAAGTTGCCGCAACATAGCTGCCTGTTGCCGCGCCTATCATTCCGCCAAGACTCCAAAAACCGTGACTGCCGGACATCACGTAAAACCCGTCCTGTTTTTCGATTGTGGCTGTAAGCGTATTTAGCGAAATTGCATAACACGAGCTCGCCATTCCGAAAATAAATAAAGCCGCGCAAAGCGAAGTATAATCGTACGCAAGAAAAGGTCCGTAAAAGGAAATACAATATACAATCAGCGCGAAATATGCATTTCTGCCAACGCCGACTTTTTTAATAATGTGTTTGGCAATGCGAATCATAAAAAATGCGCCAAGCCCCGAGAAAAATATTGCTTTGCCGATTCGTCCTTCTGTTATTCCTATTTTTTCGGCAATGTGCGGAATATAAGTTACCCAACCGCTGAAAATAAGACTGAAGCAGGTATATAAAAATGCCGAAGCAAAGTATTTCTGGTTTTTATAGAATAATTTAAATGATGTCATTTGTCAAATGGATTAAATATTAA